>JAIXOS010000336.1 GCA_027486695.1 Chitinophagaceae bacterium
CTGTGGGCTACTTGCCACCATCCGCGCAGCCCTTCATCAGTAGCAACCTTGTCGGCAGAACAACCGTCTATGGCGTTGTATTGTTAAGCTTGATCAAGCACAGCAAGCAGTTGGTCATTGGTAATTGAATGGGCACAACGAAAGTGTTGCAGAGGACAAGTTGCTTGTCCGTGCACTCCACAAGGTTTACAAGATAGATTTTCGGCACTTTCAATTATAAAACGCCGATCGCTTAGTGGCCCGTAGCCAAAAGCAGGAACTGTAGAACAGTAAATTGCCGTTACTGGAGCGTTGACACTTGATGCGAAATGCATAGGGGCCGAATCGTTCACATAGTTCATCACTGCCCGTTGCATTAAAGCTGCTGAAGCTAAAAACGACAACTGACCACATAGGTTTACTACTTTGGCACTACCACTCTGGTCGGCTATGCTTTGGCAAAGCGCGGTGTCAGTAGGCGCACCGAGTAAATAAATGGTAAGATGGGTTGGAAGCGATTGTATGAGGGCGATCCATTTTTCGGCAGGAAACTGTTTGGTATACCATACCGATGTGGGTGCAATACAGATATAATTACCGTGTTGATAAGGTGCAACCTTTTGTAGGTCTGCCTTTCTCGGATACAAGCGAGGCTTTGCTGCTTGCGCATCGGTAAATGTAGCAATCAACTGCTGGTTTTTATCAATTTCGTGCAAAGTAGACGAAGCAACGTGGACTATTTTGTGGGTAAATCCCCAACTGAAAGGATTTTTGTCAAAACCAATACGGTGTTGCGCGCCCGATAACGCCGTTAATAAACCCGTAGCGGCATAACGCTGCACAGTTACTACAAGTTGGTATTGCGATTGGCGTATTTGCAGCAACAACTGCCACAAATGACGGTATTTGTATTTTCTTTTTTGCCAAATCAGTACTTGGTGTACATAGGGATGCCCCTCTAACAAGGCTTCATTTCCTTTGCGCACCAAAAAATCAATTTGCGCTTTTGGGTAGTAGTGATGCAATTTTTCCAGCAACGCTGTTGCTAAAACAGCGTCTCCAATAAATGCAGTTTGTATAACAAGTATTTTATTCATCTATTCAAGGCCTAGTAAACAAAGTAGGTGTTTAAACCAAATAGCCATTCATTTCGGTGTGGTAGGCTTTTGCCGCTTTTGCTGCCACTTCGGCAAAGTCTTCCCCGTCACCGGCATAAATAACAGCGCGGCTAACATTCACTAGCAAACCTCCGTTTGGATGTATTAATCCGTATTTGCTTACATCTGCAAGGCTTCCTCCTTGCGTACCTACTCCTGGCACCAACAAAAAATGGTTTGGTACAATGGTACGAATTGTGTCTAAATCGCTTGCCCTCGTTGCGCCAACCACAAACATGAGGTTTTGTTCGTTGCCCCAACTAGCCACTTTTTCCAATACTTTTTGGTAGAGCGGCACAGCTATACTGCTTGTAACTTCAGGTGAGTTAAACGTTAATTGTTGAAAATCGGCAGCTCCTTTGTTGGACGTAAGTGCCAATACAATAGCCGTTTTGTTGTCGTACTCCAAAAAAGGACGAACACTGTCTTCTCCCATATAGGGGGCTACTGTTACGGCATCAAAAGGCAGCGTTTCAAAAAAGGTTTTGGCATATTGTGCGGCCGTATTACCAATATCGCCACGTTTGGCATCGGCAATGGTAAAATGTGTTTCGGGGATATACGCAAGTGTTTCTTCCATTATTTCCCACCCCTTCACGCCTAGCGATTCGTAAAATGCAGTATTAATTTTATAACTAACGCAGTAGTCTTTTGTAGCATCAATAATGGCTTTATTAAAGGCAACCAATCCATTTGACTGATGTTGCAGATGCTTTGGAATTTTTTGTAAATCGGTATCTAAACCTACGCACAAATAATTTTTTTTTTGGTGTATTTGTGCAATCAATTGCTGTTGATTCATGGCGCAAATGTACGGTTTGCCGTTTGAATATAACCGCCCAAAAAACGGTATTTTATCTGCTGCATTACCCGAAAGCGACAAGTGTTGGTTGCTGCTTTGGGGTAAAAGGTGTACTCGCGCTGTCGCAAATGCTTTCGCTGAAAAAAATGCTTTCGAAGGTTCTAAAATGTTTAGTAGCCGGTTTTCCTGCTTTAGTAGCTCATTTTAATCATTTCAATCAGTTTGTTTGTTTCTACAAATAGGTGATGGAAAGACAGGTATACCAGAACCTTATTCGCGACAGTAAGATGAGCCGAAGTACGCATCAAAGGCTATTTAAATTTTATTTTAAACAACCACTTATAAATGCTATTTCAAGTAAGGGACATATGCATTTACTCATTAATGACACTTACTTTGAAAACGGTCTTTGTTTGATTTTTGATTACGATTATGACATTCAGTAGGTGCAGCTTTTTAGGCAAACGAATCAGTAAAAATTAAAAGAGATTAAAGAAGATTTACTTAACCTAAAAAAGCTAGGCACATAGGTATATAGTGTAAGGTGTGATGGTCATCAATCTATTATGAAGGCTGTATTCAAATCCTTTCCTAATTCTATTGTACAAAGATGCATTGTACACGTTAAACGTTTGATAAAGAGCTATTTAGGTGTAAAACCACAACGGCCACAAGCTATAGAATTACTTTACTATAGCAAACAAATTATACAAATACATATGCAAGAACAAGCAACAGCTTGGTTGAGGGAAGTGCATGATTGGTATAACAAAATGAAGCATTTATTAACCAAAAGTCAATCAATGATATAACAAGTAGAACTTGGTATACACATAAACATTTATACCATGCAAAAATACCTCTAATCAATACTATACCCCACCTATTCAGTTACCTAAGTGTTCATCAAATACCCAAATCCACTAATCCCAATAGAAGGCTATTTTTCACATTTAAAAGAGAAACTTACACTCCATCACGGACTAAGACTTGAAGCCAAAAAGAACTTCGTAAAATGGCATCTACATTTTAAAAACCAAGCTTTTAAATAAATAGACAAAAAAACTCCATTAAGGAAAACCCAATTAACAACAATTGATACAAATCCTTATTATTAATTTTTAGTCCAAGTACATTCAATTCCATCCGCTGATACGTACGTAAATGTTTGTTTTGCTGAACTAAAAACCAATTTAGTATTGCTATCTCCTACTTTTTCAAATACATATGCAGCTGTTTTTTTCCAACTGATTTCTTTTCCGTTTACTCTTTGTTTTAAAACGAACTGGTTATTACTTCCTGATGTGTAGGTAAGCATAAACGTAATATTTCCACAACTATTTTTCCAATCGCCGTTTAACTGCTTTTCATTCAAAGCAATTTCAAACGCTTCAGTTGGTTTAGTATTCATCAAAAAGGTATTGGTAAGTATTGGTTTATTTCCTGCTTTTACTTTAAATTCTTTTTCTACAGTTAAAAAAACGCCTTTGGGTATGGAATAAAGCTTTTGATTGTCAATAGTAACTAAATTGGTTTCCTTACCAACAAAGTTGAGATAGTCTCCAAAAAAGGACGTCGAATTTCTAACAGTGATTTGAGCAACAGAAATGTTTTGAAGTAATCCAATTTCATATTGACCGGATGCATTTTTGGTCATTGGAACACCATAAAAAACTTCAAAATTATTCTTGTTTTCAAGCTTTGCAATTGCCAAATAAGTTTCTTTAGATTTTGCAGAATCAATCCTTGTAAGTTCAACCGAAGCAAACAAGCCATCTTGGTTGTTCAATTGTTGTATTTGTTGTGCTTTTAGTAGGAAATTAGCAAACAAAAGCATAGCTGATAAGCAAATTTTTCTGATTATTGTTGAGTACGCCATTAGATTGTTTTAATTATAAAGTAGAATAGATTTGTATTTAAATAAAGGAAATCAATATTATGAATCAACTATTTGTTAACCCAAACTACGAATTTTGTCAATGATGCCAGTTGTAGATCTATTCGGAATAAGTGAATTGATGATAACCTTACCACCGTTTGCAATAACTTCTTTTGCTCCTACAATTTGCTCAATAGTATAATCGCCCCCTTTTACAAGCACATTGGGAAGTAAGGTTTCAATCACCCGTAAGGGGGTATCTTCATCAAATACCACTACGGCATCCACAATTAGCAAACTAGCTAATAATAAACTTCTGGCATCTTGGTTATTGACAGGCCTTAAAGTACCCTTTAAACGTTTCACACTCGCATCACTATTTACCCCTACTACCAAGTAATCTGCCTCTTTTGCAGCCTGAGAAAGCGAAAATATGTGTCCTTCGTGCAAAATATCAAAACATCCATTGGTGAATGCAATCGTTTTTCCAATGGTTTTATAAGTGGCTACCACTGATGCTAGTTGCGCCAAGCTATATATTTTTTTATCAATAGCATCTATTTGCCTCATATAGTTTTACTTTTATTATAAACAGGTAACAACATTAAACACACAAACCCAACCAATACCACGATTAAAAATTGGGCAAACCATTGCAGGGTGCCATTTGCAAAGCCTATTTCGAAAGGAACTCCATTTTTTTCAAGCACTTTGGCCAGAAAAAAAGCATACGCCCCTATCCCACCGGGTGTTATGATCATACCAATACTTGCAAATGCCAAAGCCGCAATAGCATGCTGTACTCCAAGATGTGCTGTACCTTGGGTAGCATACAAACCAACCCACGTGCCGCCGATATACATTAACCAAATTAGGAGGGTATATAAAAAAAACAATCCTTTTTGGCGAATATTCCGAATGGCAGAAAAACCCTGCCATATTCCCACTCCAATTTGCAGAACAAAGGCCACAGGCTTAATATGCTTGTACTTTTGAGCAAGTATTTTTGCTACGAAAAAAAATCCTATTACTACAACAATGCCAATTGCAATAAGGGTAGTAGGTAAATGGGTAAATTGATTGTTGATTTGCGTCATCAATTGCACAGCAAATTGATACACTAAATCGTATTGAACCAAAAATGCTAATAAAAAAACAAGCCCCAAGCAAATAACATCTACTGCTCGTTCCGCTACAATTGTACCAACCAATTTATCCGCAGGAACATGTTCATATTTTGCTAAAATGGTGCATTTTAATACTTCCCCAAGCCGAGGTACTGCTAGATTAGCGAGGTAGCCAATCATTACGGCAAAAAAAGTATTAGGCAACTTTGGTTTGGAACCTATGGTGCCAATAATGATTTGCCATCTCAAACTGCGTAATACATGACTGGCAGATAAAATAAAAAAAACAGGCAATAAAAGCCAATAGTTAGCTGTACGCAACGATTGTTGAAAATCGTCCCACTTATCTGATGGTATTTTGTGCAAACTCCACCAAACCAAAAAAACACCAATACCTAAAAACAAAAGGTATTTACCAATATTGAATAACTTTTTTTTTTTTTTTTTTAAGTGAACAACTGCTTCAAATAAGGGAAAAACAATTACTTATTATGAATGTAATTGATTCAATGATATTAAAATGATTGATAAACTGAGGTGTAGTCACTCACGGTTTGTTCCCAACTATGGTCAATTTGCATCATGGTTTTGCGCATGCTATTTAATTGGTCGCTATTATGAAAAACCTCAATTGCTCTTCCGATAGAATACGTAATATCGTTAATAGAAGCATGATTGAATTTAATGCCAAAACCGTTGCTATCGCCCATGTCTACCACCGTGTCGGCTAGTCCGCCGGTATTACGTACCATAGGTACAGTTCCATAACGCATGGCATACATTTGATTTAAGCCGCATGGTTCTACTCTACTTGGCATCAATAAAAAGTCGGCCCCGGCATATAACAAATGACTTAATGCTTCTTTATAACCTATTACTGCATTATATTGACCCGGATATGCAGCCATCATTTGTTCAAATTGCCACTCTACGTGTGCTTCACCGGTTCCTAAGATTAAATAATTGGCTTGATTGGGCATATAATACAATGCCGTTTTAATTGCATCCGGTAATACATCTGCAGCTTTTTCGCCCACTAAACGACCTATAAATACGAAAAGCGGCTTAGTAATGTCCAAATTAAATTGGTTGCAAATAAGTTCTTTGTTTTTCTTTTTTCCTTTGCCAACAGTTTTAACATCAAAATGATTTTCCAAATACGTATCGGTCAGCGGATTCCATACTTCGTTATCAATGCCGTTTAAAATGCCTAAGCACTTCCCCTTCTCGTATTCGAATAAGCTTTCTAATCCGTTGCTTTGATACCGCAATTCACCCATGTAAGTATTGCTAACCGTTGTTACCTTCCATGCACATTTTATAGCGCATGCCAATGGATTGATGGAATGTTGCCATTCTAACAATCCGGTTTTCCATTCATCAAAATGGGGCAAATAATGTAATTTGTTCCATCCCATCCAACCTTGGTATTGCGCATTGTGAATGGTAAAAATAGAACGTATAGAAGATAGCTTGGCATATCGATAACAATATTGCATCATAAAGGGAATCAATCCGGTATGGTGATCGTGGCAATGGATGATATCCGGAATGTGTTGCCACTGACTCATCCAGTCGAGCAAAGCGATTTGAAAAGCTAAAAATCGCTCGGTATCATCGGCATATCCATATATTTTCTCTCTATTTGTTAGTCCCGGAATTTCAATTAAATACAATGGAAAACCAAGTGTATTGTTTTTCTCTTTTAAAACTGTGTAAGCAAAATATTGGTTTCCCAAGTAGGCGTCGGCTTTATAATCCACCTCCCATGCTGCGGTTGTTAAAAACTTTGTTTTATACAAAGGCATAACCACTTTGGCATCGTGGCCAGCTTTACATTGGTATTTAGGCAACGCACCAACTACATCGCCGAGGCCTCCGGCTTTGGCAACCGGATAACATTCTGCACTTATATGTATTATTTCCATGAAATGAATTATTTTATGACAACTTTATTTCTTTTAACGGCATATCCTTTAGCGCCAAAATAAGCAATATACAAATAACAAGGAAGCATCAACAAATAAGCCTGTTGAGTTCCTATAGCTTCGCTTAATTTACCATACATAATTGGCAATGTGGCACCGCCAGCAATAGCCATTATGAGCAATGCCCCACCCAACTTAGTTTGTTTTCCCAACCCGGAAATTGCCAAAGGAAATATTGCCGGCCACATGAGTGAATTAGCCAAACCAAGTAATGCAATGCTACCAACCGATAAATATCCTTTCAATAACACGGCTGTAAAGCTAAACAACAATCCAAGAACGGCACTAATGACTAGTGCTTTTTGTTGAGAAATGTATTTAGGAATGGCAACAATGCCAATAATATACCCTACAAGCATACATGCTAGTGTTGCTTGTGTAAAATATCGAGCAGTAGCCAAGGGTATGCCTAAAGACTTACCATAACTAATAATTGTATCGCCGGCAATTACCTCAACTCCAACATATAAAAACAGCGCCAATACACCAAGCCACAAATGCGGGAAATCGAAAATAGAGGAAGGTTGATTGGTAATAGTTACATCACCATCAGTATTTTGAATATCTTGATCATTGATATCGGGCAAAGCAGAATACCAAACGCCCAATGCTAGAAGCAACAAAGCCACTGCTATGATACCATAAGGCACCACTACCCTGTTCGATAGTTCGGTCAGCATTTCATTTTTAGTGGTTAAATCTACTTGCTTCAATTTTTCAATTAATGCGTCAGCATCTTTCAACGCTATATTGCCAAATACAATCCCAGCAATAATACCAGCTACTTTGTTACAAATGCCCATAACACTAATGCGCGAAGCCGCACTTTCAATAGGACCAATTACCGATACGAAAGGATTAGCCGCCGTTTGTAATAAAGCTAGCCCTGTACCAATTACAAACAATCCGGTCAAAAATAAAGGGAACTGACGCGATTGAGCCGCGGGAATAAAGATTAATGCACCTACAGCCATCACCAAAAGACCTACACTCATGCTCTTTTTATAACCTAATTGGGCAATCACTACTGAGGATGGCAAGGCCATTACGGTAAAAAAAAAAAAAAAAGCAGTTGCCACTAAATACGATTCCGCATCAGTTTTTAATTCACAGGCAATTTTGAGGTAGGGGATCAACGAGCCATTCGTCCAGGTAATAAATCCGAAAATGAAAAATAATGTTCCGATTATCAAAACCGAACTAAGAGATGATTTTGGAGTAGTAGCAGTCGTGGTCATATACAAGATGGTTAAATAAATATTAAACAAACAAGCATTTAGATGCATTTTTGACAATAAAGATGCTTACAAATAAACTACTAAATTTGAAATAGACCTGCATTGCACGGCTCAAAATAGTAAATTTTTATTGTATTGTTGCGTATAAATAAAAAACAAGGCAACCTTGATGAACCAAAGGCTGCTACAAAGTACTATGATAATGACACGATTCAATTAATCTGCTTAACACTTATGAAAAAGCAGTAAGTTTTTTTTTGGTCAGTAAAAAGTTTCTCTAATATTGTGATTCTTAAATTAAACAACATGCAAGTACTTACTTCTCAACAATATGCATTAGGCATTGATATAGGCGGTACCAATTCCGTATTTGGTTTGGTAGATAGTAGAGGTGAAATACATTACAGAGGTGCCATTTCTACAAAAAAGCACGCAACAGTAGAAGCATATATCGATGAATTATACGAAGCTATTATTCCGGCTATTGATCAAGTGGGTGGTAAACAACATATCAGAGGGATTGGCATTGGGGCACCGAATGCCAATTATTATAAAGGAACGATTGAAGAAGCTGCCAATCTTAGGTGGAAAGGAATCATCCCCTTTAGTAAACTCATTACCGAAAAATTTGGATTGCCTTGCGCACTCACTAATGATGCGAATGCCGCTGCAATTGGCGAAATGATGTACGGCGCAGCCAAAGGCATGAAAGATTTTATCATGATTACTTTGGGAACAGGTGTTGGTAGTGGTATAGTAGCAAACGGACAACTCATTTTAGGCCATGATGGTTTTGCAGGCGAGCTAGGGCACAATATTGTTATTCCCAATGGAAGGCTACATCCTGGAACGGGTTCAAGAGGTTGCCTAGAAGTATATTGTTCGGCTACGGGGGTAAAACTTAC
>JAIXOS010000055.1 GCA_027486695.1 Chitinophagaceae bacterium
TAGTGAAAGTAGGTGGTAGTGCAGCCAAATACGCATTGTATCCAAATCCAAGCAATGGTAGCCAAGTAGGTGTACAACTTACAGGCGTATCAGCAGGTAAGTACACCGTTACCTTACGCAACATGTTGGGTCAAGAAGTACACAGAGCGGTAGTAGCACATGTGGGCGGCAACGGACAGTTAAGTATCAAGTTAGCGAGCAAGTTGTCCTCAGGTAGCTACACAGTAAGTGTATTAGGCGCGACAGCAACACCATTCTACCAAGGTAAATTGGTGGTAGAATAATACTCAACTAATTAAATCATATCAAACTTGTCCGGTAAGAACGGGAGTATCAAGCCGGACAAGTTTCAATTCATCATTCGAAAACTGAAAACAATGAAAAAGAATCCGTTGGTGCCAATTGTAGTGTTGGTGTTGGGTATGACTGTTTTGCCAACGAGCATCGGTTGGACACAAACGCCGGCAGTATTGGATGGTACACCCGGTGGCGAAACCGGCGGTGACGGGAATGGTGGCTTTGGCGATGGTCCTGTTGTACCCTTAGATGGTGGACTAAGTTTGTTGCTTTTGGCCAGCGGCATAAGCTATGCAAGGAAAAAAATGCAAGTTTTAGCTGATCGGGGATGAGTTTTTGGTCTTTTCATACAAAAAGAGCAATCAAAAGATACACTAGTGCAAAAAATAATTTAAATTACCCAATCCCTTTATAAACCTTAAAAAGTATCATTTATGGAAATAATTTTCCGCAGAAAAACAATTCGTCATTTCGGTGCATTAAGATTGCTAATATTGGCTTTGTTGCTTTTATTATTACAAAATAGTTGGTCGCAAACGCATTACTACATTCGGATAGATACCTTAACATCCGGGGCAAAATTGTCATTAACTGCTCGTAGCGCATGGACCACCAATCCTAGTGGTTTGGGTTCATTGGCAACTCGTCCGCCAGGAACAGGTACATTTACAAGCGACAATCAAATTTTTCATATTCAAGCTTCCGGTTATACAACAAGTGGTCTTTGGAGAGTTTCCGGAGCCAATTCCAAAGTGGTCATAGGTGCCGATACTGCAGTTTCTTTTTCCACAGGTAATACCTTGGTAGCAAAGTTCGAGGTACTAAACAAAGCAACTTTGGTATATAGTGCAAGCCGAACCGATAGCTTGTCGTTCGATAATTTAGCTGTTGGAAGTACTGTAAGGTATGCCGGTAGTGCCATTGCTCCGCAAAATATTGTTGCAGCCAATTATTATAATTTAGATTGTAATCAATCCTCTGCCAATTCCCTGCCACAAGTGTTGCCTGCAGGTGTTGTGGGTGTAGCTGGTACTTTTACTAGAGAAAGTGCAAGTGTGCCCACCAATATTAATAGAGGAACAATCGACTTTAATGGTACTGGCGGACAGGTAATACCCAATTTTGCGTATTACAACCTAACCATATCCGGTAATAAAACAGTTCCGGATACGTTAAGAGGCACAGCCATCAATGTGTCGGGTAAGTTCAATCCGATTGCAACAGGTGCCGGATACGTAACTGCGGCAACAACCGTAAACTTTAATGGTTTAAGCCCGCAAATCATACCCGCATTTAATTACAATAGCATTACCAATAGTGCTACAGGACCTTTGATGTACATCAAAGGATTCGATTACAATGCCAAAACCATCACTTTATTTACCGAAAACCCAGAAGTGGTTCCAGGATTAAGATTTACTACAGGATCACTATTGTTCGATACAACCACTACAAGTGTGAATACGGTTACGGCTGTATCGGGCGATGTATTAACAGTTAACAATGCCCCAAAATTTAAGATTTTTATCAAAAAACCAGGTGCTACAACCATAGATTCCACCTACGAAACGGCATTTTCTGTAGCGGATAAATCCATTACCGTACAAAATCCATCCCTCATATCGTTGGGCGATACTTTGCGTGGTGCCGGTGCATTACACATTAATGGCGCAACTACAGCCACCAACTATGCATTGGCTATAGGCATAAATGGCAATGTAATTACATTAACTAGAACGGTTAACAATGTTATCAATCCTTATGCAGGGTTCATTGTATTTAGTTCAGCCGATGGCAATCCAACCGAGAAAAAATTAGAAGGCAGTATTGGACTTACTGGTTCGTTTACTAGCAATGGCGGTAAATATATTTGTACAGGGTCTACGGTTTCTTACAATGGAAAGCGACAAACTGTATCGGGCTTACCTTACAACCACCTTATCATTAACCAAGACAGTGCTACCACGGCTTCGGTTTCAACTTTATCGCCCGCAAGCGTTGAAGGTACCTTAACGCTTCAAAAAGGCCGACTTACCACTACCCTTACAACAAGGAAATTAACTTTAGGCCCTAATGCTGCGGTAGTTAGGTTGAGCGATACTGCATTTATCAACGGGCCTGTATACAAGCAAACAGCCTCTACCAATATTGTCACCATCCCTTTAGGTAAAGAAACAAGTTCCACAGGTATTGGCGTTGGTCGTCAGTTGGTATTACAGCCACAAACGGCTTTGCCAAAAACTTATTTGCTCGAATTTTTTAATGCCAAAGCTTTAAAACGTGCTACGCCACTTGCGCCTCTTGGTTTTGTAGACAGTGTGTTTTTTGTAGTTGGCTTATCGGCTGGTACGGATAGTAGTGCCAAACTCGGTTTTGAATACCAATTCCCGGTAGATGTAAACCCATCTTTGATTACTACTGCTTATTTTGATGTTACTGATAGTACTTGGAAAACGCCTGCAGCAAACGGTGTATTATCGGCAGGGGCAACCGGTACAACCGGTATAGTTACTGCTTCAGATTACTTCAATACATTTGGTCGTTTTGCGGTAGGTATTAATATCGATCCGCTTCCCGCTGTGCTTACTTCCTTTACAGCTGCTGCTAGCAACGATGGCACAGTTGCACTAAAATGGTTAGTGGCTACTCAAACCAATGTATCTGCTTATGTAATTGAAAAAAGCACCAATGGCGTGGTTTTTCAACCTATTGGTAGTGTTGCGGCTACATCAACACTTAGCTATGCTTACACCGATGCAGCAGTGGCTAAAGTGGTGTATTACCGAATAAAAATTGTAGATAAAGATGGTTCGGTTGCCTATAGTTCTATCAAAATAGTTGCCGGTGCTGCACAAAAAACCTTGTTGGCATACCCCAACCCTGCTACCAATCAGTTAGCTATTGCGCATACCAAAGCCACCGACAAGGCAAGTTTGGCTATTTATCAGTCAAATGGTGTATTGGTAAAACAGTTATTGATACAGCAAGGCACCACACAAACAACATTAAATGTTGCCGGATGGAGCAAAGGCAACTATACTGTAAAATATTTCAACGGGTTATCTGTACAATCTATCCAATTACAGAAACTTTAAACTTTGTGAGGAACGTACATTAAGATTTGGGTTTAAGGCAAGCGGCTGTTGCAAGCAATTGTAGCAGTCGCTTTTTTGTACCAAAACGGCTACACGGTAGCCTCTTTTTTTAAGGGGGTGAGCCAGGGGCCATTACTACCTATTGAGCGGCAGTGGCGTTGGCACCATTCAACGGTAGAACATGGGGTGAGCAACAAATACATCAATTAACGAGGCATAGCCCATTCATTAACCAACCACCAAACCAACTGCGAGCCAACCAACTGTTTTAAGTTTTTAATGGCTTGCGATATTTGATTACGAGCTACCTGATACTGTATTTGCATAATTTCGCAAATATCTTCGTAGCTCATATTAAGAAAGTATTTTAAATAAATAATTTCGCGCTGCCTATTGGGTAGTTTTTCAAGTGCGTTAATCAGTTGCAATACTTTTTGTTTATCCTGTTCGGTATCAATCATAAAAGCCTCATGGCTAACTTCAAAAGCATAGTTGCTTCGCTCTTCTATCGAAACAATTTTTTTTTCTTTATTAATTACTTTTAAAAGTTTGTATTTTAAAGCTTTAATCAAATAAGCTTTTACCGAATTGATGGGAGGAAGTGTACTTTTTTGATGCCATAAATCTAAAAAAAGCTCTTGTATGGTATCTTTAACGGTGTCTTGGTCTTCGCATATTTTGCAACCGTATTTAAACAAGTCGGGGAAGTAATGACAAAACAATTCAGCCAAAGCATCTTTATTACCCTGCCTAAAACTGCTATCGAAGAGAATATCATTAATTTTTTCACTCATTTTTTACATTTCCATATTACAAAACCAATGCAATAGGCACATACAGTTATAGCAATATTACCACAGTTTAACTATAAAAAATGAAACAAGTAGAAGAAATTATAGCCGAGCAGGGTTTTATAGATTGGGCAAACGGCGTGCCCTCTAAACAGGCAGACGATTGGCAACAATGGATGCAGCAAAACCCACACCAACAAACATTGGTTAACGAAGCACTCAATTTTGTTCGGTTGTTGCAAGTAAAAGAAGTAACTCTTTCACAAGCCGAAATTGCGTTGGAAAAAAACAGATTGTTAACCTCAATTAACGAGGCTGCAAAAGTGGTGCCTTTACGCAAAAATGTAAAATGGTGGCTGAGTGCTGCCGCTTGTATGTTGTTAGTAGTAGCTTCATATGGTATTTATCAACTTGTATTTGCCAAACACGAAACAACCACCGCTTACGGACAAATAGCTAAACAACAATTGCCCGACGGCTCCATCGTATTACTCAACAGCAATACCATCATCAAATACGAAAAAAAATGGGATAACACACACCCTAGAGAAGTGTGGATAACAGGGGAAGCTTTTTTCGAAGTACAAAAAACCGCCAATAAACAGCCCTTTATTGTACATGCCAACAACTTTGATGTAGTGGTTACAGGTACCAAGTTTAATGTGGTTAACCGTCCCAATTCGGCAAACGTACTTTTAAAAGAAGGTAGCGTTACATTACAAGCAGCCGGTAGCAAAACCTTGCAATTATTGCCCGGCGAATATGTAAATGTGCAAAATGCTGTACAGCACAATGCACCTTTGGCAAAAGAGCTAGCCAAAGAAGAAGCCACCTTAGCATGGGTTAATAAAAAATTATATTTTGAAAATGCCAATGTAACACTAGTTGCACAAAAAATTAAAGAATTGTATGGCTTAGAGGTAGTAATTGCTTCCAACGAAGTAGCAGCAAAAACCGTTTCGGGTATTTTGCCCAACGATAGTTTAGACGTGTTATTACAAGCCCTAGAAGCAACGGCGGAGTTCAAAATAAGTAAAAAAGCCAATAGTATTTACATAGAAATGCCTAACTAAACATATACGGTTTTTTCCAAAATAGTTTTCTTTATGCAACACCATACCAAGCATTATTTTTTTGCAGGGCTTTTTATTGCCCTTACCGTTTCATTTACTGTTTGTACCAACACAGGCTATGCACAATTGCCGGCAACAAAAACCGATACAAAAGCTAAGCCTACCGTTGTAAAATTGCAAAAACAAACCCTGTTTGCGGTATTAAAACAATTGAATAAACAAAAAGGCGTTTACTTTTTAATCGGCGACTCATCAATTGCTACCAAAGAGGTAGAATTACCCGATTTAAACGCAGAAATAGAAATTGTACTAACCCAATTGCTTAAAAATTCGGGTCTAAAATTCAAAAAAGTATCTAATAATACTTACGTTATTGCAGCCGAAAAACCAAAGTCTAAAGGTGAGCAAACCATCTTGTATAGTATACCCGAATCTGTAAGCAAGCAACAGCAGTTTTCCGGGTACATTAATAAGCCCACAGGACCACTCAAAAGGGTCACGGGAAAAGTTACTAACGTCAAAGATGGTTTTCCTTTAGATGGCGTTTCGGTGGTGGTAAGAGGTGCAAAACAAGGAACTGTCACGGGAGTTGATGGTTCCTTTTCCATTACGGTGCCGGACAATGCGGTACTAGAGTTTTCGTTTGTTGGCTTTGTTACAACCAATGAAAAAGCACCGTTAAATGGAAAGTTAGAAATCAAAATGCAAGAAGCCTCAGGCGATTTATCCGACGTCGTTATTGTAGCTTATGGTACACAAAAAAGAGCCACTTTTACCGGTGCGGCAACTACAGTGGATCAAGTGATGCTGGAAGATGTGCCACGCGCATCGTTTCAAGAAAGTTTGCAGGGCAATGTAGAAGGCTTAGTAGCTAGTAATGGTAGTGGACAGCCCGGATCGGCTCCAAATATTCGAATTCGTGGTGTAGGCTCTGTTGGTGCTTCTAGTGCGCCTTTGTATGTAATAGATGGAGTGCCCGTAGTTTCAGGCGACATTAGTGGTTTTAATTCTAATACTATTGCAGGTATTAACCCATTAGATATTCAATCTACAGTAGTATTAAAAGATGCTACGGCCGCAGCTTTGTATGGCTCTAGGGGTGGAAATGGCGTTATCCTAATTACTACACGCAAAGGCGTGAAAAGCAAAAAAGCACAAATGGACTGCCGTATTCAAACGGGCACCAACTTTTATACCCTCAATAATTCTAGAGATAGAACGCTGTCTAGTGTACAAATGTTGCAATACTTAAGGGAAGCCTGGAAAAATGCAGGCAGGGAGCCGCTATTATTTGAAGAACAAATTGTAAAAGAAGGCATCGACTCTACCGTAAATACCAACTGGTTTAAGCAAGTGTTTAGAATAGGCCACTATTCTAGTGTTGCACTCAATGCAAGTGGCGGTAACGACAAAACCACTTTTTATATTTCGGGTAGCTTATACAAGCAAGAAGGGATTCAAAGAGGCATTGACTACCGAAAAATTACCACTTTAATGAACCTTTCGCACAAGTTTAGCGATAAACTAACTTTAACCATGGGCTTTAGTGGGGCGTATCAATTGTCGAATAGTTCGGTAGTAGGCGGTGTGTTAGAAAACCCAACCCGAGCAGTTTACCGATTACAAAGCTGGTTGCCCATATACAATACAGATGGTACTTACCGTACCGACTATAACAATGGATACAATCCGGTAGCAGTAATTAATTCAAACATTAGGCGTTCTACTACATATGTGATGCGCGGAACAGCCAATGCAGTATATAAAATTGCCAAAGGATTTACTTACGAAACTACCGCCGGATTGGATTTGAGCAGCGCCTATAGGTTACAATACAGCGATCCCAAGTACGGCAATTTTAATATAGCACAAAATGGCTCTATAAGCAATTATTCGCAAATAATATCTAATTGGATTTTTACCAACATTTTGCGATATAGCAAAAAAATAAACCGGTTTTCCAACATTGAAGCATTTGCTGGTTACGAAGCCTCTCGCCGTTCCGACATTGATTTAGGGGCTTCTGTTTCTAACCTATCTGTTGCCAATTTATACACGCTATCCAATGGAGCCAATCCGGCGTTGCCCTCTAGCGATCCTTCTAATAGTGCTTTGGTATCGCAATTTTTCAACACCAATTATTCACTCAAAAATCGATACTACATTAGCGCTTCTATCCGCAACGACGAATCGTCGCGATTTGGTAAAATAAAACCCAACGGTATATTTTGGAGTTTGGGTGCCGGTTGGGATGTTTTACGAGAAAAGTGGTTCCATGTTTGGTGGCTCAACAATTTAAAGCTACGCGCTAGTTATGGAGCACTAGGAAATTCTATAGGCTTGAGCGATTTTGGGTCGAGAGGTCTTTATACCATTAACAATGCTTACGCCGGACAACCGGGTATGTTGTATTCCCAACTTCGCAACGATAGCCTTACGTGGGAAAAACATTACCCCCTTAATATTGGATTGGATGTTACTTTTTTGCGTGGCAGAATTAATGTATCTGCCGATTGGTATACCCGAAAATCCACCGATTTAATTCTCGATTACCAAATACCCTCCAATAATGGTATTGTATCGGCTAGTGGTAATTATGGAAGTATGCGCAATACGGGCTTAGAAGTGGGCGTTAGCACCTTGAATATCAATCCAACCAAAAAAAATGAATTTAAATGGACAAGTCGGATTGTTTTTTCATACAATAAAAATAAAATATTAAAACTAGTTAGAACAACGTATCCCGGCGATTATATTCGTAGGGAGGGTGGCACCTTTTATGAATGGTATTTACCAACTTACGCGGGGGTAGATGCCCAAACCGGTGCAGCGTTGTGGTTAAAAGACGATTCTGCAAAATCCATTACCAACCAATACAGTATTGGCTATTCGGTGCCACAGGGTACGGCATTACCTTTATTCGACGGATCTATTACCAATACATTTTCGTACAAGGGATTTACATTGTTAATTCAGTTATATTGTAAATGGGGTGGCAAAATATACGATCAAAGTGGTGTATTTACCAGCTCCGATGGTTCGGACGGCTTTGGCTCTACCGGCAATGTAAACATTTACAATTACTTGAACAGATGGCGTCAGCCGGGCGATATTACCGATGTGCCTGCACCTGTTTTTGGAGGCCGACAAACAGGTATTAGTACCATGAACTCAACCCGCTTTTTATACGACGGCAGTTATATACGCTTGCGCGATATCAACTTGTCGTATACATTCAATACCAAATTGCTTCGTAAAGCCAAAATTACCAGTTGCCGGGCTTATGTTAGAGCCAATAATTTATTGACATATGTTAAAGACAAGCGTTTGCCTTACGACCCAGAAGCAGGGGCTGACGGTACCATTAACCAACGTCCCCCACAAGCCCGTACCGTATTGTTAGGTGTAAATTTTGAATTTTAATTTTTTTGTTTATGAAATCACGCATAGTAAAAAATATTTTCCCTTTCTGGTTGTTAATATTGCTGTTCGGCTCCTGTAAAAAAGATTTTTTAACCTTTAAGGCGCAGCGGTATTTAGAAGAAAATGAAGCCATTACCAGCGTAGCCAATACACGTTCTGCTATTAACGGCTTGTATAGTTTAATGGCCAACACCGACAATTATGGAAGAAGTGCGGTGCTTATTCCTGAATTGTTTGCCGATAATTTGGTACATAGCACACAACGTGGCCCCCGATATACCTTATACGACAATTATTTTATTTCTAGCGGCGAAGGAAATGCACAAAGTTTATGGGATAACTTAAATAGATTGATACTCAATGCCAATACCGTCATACTGCAAGCACCGTCTATTAATGTACCTTCTGCCGATTCGATAGAAATGCGTCAGTTGATTGGTGAAGCTTATGCCATTAGGTGTATGGCCATTTTCGATTTAGCACGCTTTTTTTGTCAGCCGTTTAACTATACTACCGATTCTTCGCACATGGGCGTTCCCTTTTCGTTAAGTGCATTTCCTAAAGATAGAGCCGATATACAATACCCATCTCGTGGAACGATTGCCGACACTTATCAGCAAATATTAAAAGATAAAGACTCTGCTTTAGCTTACTTGCCAGCCCAAGCGGCAGTGATAATTAAACAAAATGTGGATGCTACCATGTTTAAAAACAGGTTGAATGCATTGTCGGTTACTGCTTTAGCTGCACGCATTTACTTGTACAAGGAAGATTGGAACAATGCGGAACTGTGTGCTACCCAAGTTATTAATAGTGGCAAATACAGTTTATTGCCGGCCGAAAATGTAGTAAGTGGGTTTTACGTTCAAAACAATGCCGAATCAATATTTGAGTTGGCCAATAACCAAACTACCAATCAAGGCTTTAATAGCATTGCTTATATTTTTAATCAAAAAGGTTATGGCGAAATTTTAGCTACACGCGATGCCTATGATACGCTCTTTGGTTTTGGCGATATAGACCCACGGCGCGGATTTATGACCATAGGCAACCGTAATGCTTTTGGTGGCGAAACAAATGTGCCTATTGTAAACAAATACAACAATATTACCACCTACAACGAAAATATCAAATTGATTCGCTTGCCCGAAATGTACCTTATAAGAGCCGAAGCAAGAGTTAACCTAGGCACGGCAAAGCGCCCATTGGGTTTGCAAGATTTACAAACCATCATTACCGCTCGTAGGTCTATTACCATTATGCCAACTACCACCACTTCGCTACGAACCACCGTTTTACGCATTTTGGCAGAACGTAGAAAAGAGTTGATGTTCGAGGGGCATCGGCTGTTCGACTTATCGCGAACCAAAACCAGTTTTTATAAATACACAGCTAGAGGGGTGCGTTATTTTAATTCTGCAACCTCTTCTGCAGATGTAAACGATCGAATATTACCCATCTCAATTGTAGATATGAGAACGAATCCAAACCTAAGTGGCCAACAAAATCCGGGCTATTAATTTCTTTGTTTTAGGTACCATCCATTTTTCTTATGAAAAACCATTTTTTATTATTCCTCTACGCAATGTTTGCCACTACGCTGTATGCGCAAAAAAAAGCCCCTACAGTAAAAAACAACCAATTGCCAATTGGGGTTTTCGACTCAGGAACCGGCGGCCTTACCGTATTGGAGGCAATTTTGCAACTCGATGCATTCAACAACCAAACAGGACTGCCACAACCCGACGGAAAGCCCGACTTTGAAGGTGAATATTTCCAATATTTAGCCGATCAAGCCAATATGCCTTACGGTAACTATGCTGCAGAAGGCAAAACAGAGTTATTAAAAGAACACATATTGAAAAATATTTCTTTTTTAAATGGCAATACTTTCGCCCAATGCACAACTGATAATCGTTTTGTAACAAGCACCAAACAGCCGGTTAAAATGATTGTTATTGCTTGCAATACCGCTACAGCCTATGCGCTAACCGAAGTACAGCAATATTTACAAAAAAAAGCGGATAAAGTGCCATGTATAGGTGTAATTGATGCCGGTGCAAGGGCTGCATTAGCGTATCAACAACAACACAAAGGTACTATTGGCATTTTTGCTACAGCCGGCACGGTGGCTTCTAATGGCTATCCCAAAACTTTAAATGCTATGGCGCAGGCCTATGGACTCACCAATTTGTCTGTTGTTAGTCAAAGTGGGGTGGGATTGGCCGAAAGTATCGACCGCGATTGGAGTTATTTTGCCGATACAGTAGGTGCTTTTCGTAAAAAATCGGTATACAAAGGACCCGCCGTAAGCAATTCCGTTCTTACCATCGATACATTATTGCTTGCTGCCTACAATTTTAGTAAAAAAGATAACCAATTGCTTTGCGAATGGGATAACACTGGGCGTTGCTTAGACATACAACTTAACCATCCCACCAACTATGTCAAGTATCACCTAGTTAGCTTATTGGAAAAAATGTTGGCAACAGGTAACTCTCTACCACTCAATACATTGGTACTAGGTTGTACGCATTACCCATTTATGAAAGATACCATTACAAGCGTATTGAAATATTTATATAATTATGAAGTAAAAGGTACGTATCGGTATCGTAAAGTGTTGGCTGCGCAAGTGATGTTAATTGATCCGGCTGTAGAAACGGCCAAGCAAGCGTATCAAACTTTGCGATTACAACATTTGCAAACTGCTAAAGGCAATACACCAACCGGCAGCAGTAGTTTTTATATTAGCGTACCCAATACACAAATTGCCGAAGTACAATTGCAAAAAGATGGATGGTTTACGTATGCATACAAATATGGGCGCACAGCCGGAAAACCATTACAATATGTGCAATACGTTCCTTTTAGTCGCAGCAATATTGCACCGGCTACTTATGAGCGCATTCAAATTGCATTGCCCAAGGTTCATCGTTTAATACAATCGAATCGTTAAAATATTTATTGAAAAAAATAGCATTATGAAAGCAAAAATTTCTGTTGTATCATTTTTATTGTTGTGTACTTTTTTAATTAGTCAGGCACAAGTAAAGTCGATAGTTGGTGCTAACAAGCCCATCAATCCCTACCAATACCAAATTGTAAAAACCGATACGTTTCAAAAAGCTTCGGTAGTAAGTGCGCATCCTTTAGCTAGTTTGGTGGGTGCTCAAATCATGAAAATGGGAGGTAATGCTTTCGATGCTGCTATTGCTACACAATTTGCTTTGGCAGTTGTATATCCTGCGGCGGGCAATATTGGTGGTGGCGGTTTTTTACTTGGAAGAAAAAAGAATGGCGAATTGGTTGGCATCGACTTTCGCGAAACGGCGCCGGGCAAAGCCTATAAAGATATGTATGTAGATAGCAATGGTAAAGCACAAACCAGCTTGTCGCAGAATGGTCATTTGGCAGCAGGTGTACCCGGTACGGTTGCTGGGGCTTTTGCTACCCTTCCTTACGCCAAATTGTCAATGGCACAATTGATTCAGCCGGCTATTGATTTGGCCGAAAATGGATTTGTGATTACCCAAAAAGAAGTGGGCGGGCTCAACAGTCACCAAAAATCGTTCAAACAGTACAATACCACAGCCATTGCCTTCATCAAAAATACCCCTTGGAAAGTGGGCGATACATTGGTGCAAAAGGATTTAGCAGCTACTTTAAAACGCATTCGCGATGTTGGACAAAAAGGGTTTTACGAAGGAAAAACAGCTGAATTGATTGTGGCTGAAATGCAACGCGGCAAAGGCATCATTTCTCTCGAAGACTTAAAAAATTACCAAGCAAAAAAACGTACCCCATTGATGTTCAATTATAAAAATCATCAAATTATAGGTTTTCCACCACCTAGTAGCGGCGGTATATTATTGTTGCAAATGATGAAAATGATTGAAAATAAAAACATAGCGGCCTTGGGTTTTCAAACGGCAGCAAGTGTACAGCTAATGGTAGAAGCAGAACGCAGGGCTTACGCCGATAGAGCACAACATATGGGCGATCCTGATTTTTGGAAAGTACCTGTTCAGCAAATGATTAACGATACATATCTAGCCGAACGAATGAACGATTTTACACCCGGTAAAGCATCTACGAGTATTGCCGTTAAAGCCGGCAATATTAAAGAAAGCGAGCAAACCACACATTTAAGCGTAATGGATGCACAAGGAAACATGGTGTCGGTTACTACCACGCTCAACGGCGGTTATGGCAGCAAAACAGTGGTAGGTGGTGCCGGTTTTTTACTCAACAACGAAATGGACGATTTTAGTATCAAAGCAGGGGTACCCAATATGTTTGGTGCCGTTGGTGGCGATGCCAATGCCATTCAACCCAACAAACGTATGCTGAGTTCTATGTGCCCAGTAGTGGTGCTGAAAAACAAAAAACCCTACGTAGTCATTGGCACTCCGGGCGGAACAACTATTCCCACTTCCGTTTACCAAGGATTGGTTAATATGATTGATTTTGGTTTAACCCCCGACGAAGCCATCAACAAACCCAAATTTCACCATCAATGGATGCCCGACGAAGTGTATGTAGAAAAAACGTATCCACAAGAAATTAGAAAACAATTACAAGCAATGGGCTATAAAATCGTAGAACGTAACAGTATTGGCCGTACAGAAGTAATCCAAATTACCAAAGACGGTAAGCTCAATGCCGCTGCCGATAGGCGTGGTGATGATAGTGCGGCCGGATTTTAACAACCCCCATTGATGATTACCAATCAAAAAGCTGCTGCACCATTTTGTGTAGCAGCTTTTTTGTATACATCGGTTTTGATGAAAACTTTTCGCCTAAAGTATTCAAACGGCTACATGGTAGCCTCTCTTTTGTATGAGCCAAAGGCCGGTACTACCTATGAAGCGGCATGGGCGTTGGCACCATTCATCTTAATACAGCTATGGGCATCACCCACCATTTTTTTAGCTTCTACAAAAAGCTTTTTCCAACAATTGATTGCTCAAAACGGTGTATTCAATTGAATCAGTTGCACAAAATAGCAACAATAAAAAAGGAGCTATATTCAATTATAGCTCCTTTTTCGGTATTATCAATCGCAGCGATACTACTTTTACTGTTGTGTTTATTCAACCACTAGCTTTTGAACTGCTATAGCTTGTTGATTGCTACCAATTACTTTTAAGTAATAAACGCCATTGTTTACTTGCGGCAAAGCAATGTTCAAGGTTTGACCCCTAACAACCGATAGTTTGTTTTTACTTACCAATTTGCCCGATACGCTCTCAATTGCTACTACATAATCGCCCGAAACCAAGTTGTTGAAAGTGGCCGAAATACGTTTGTTTACAACCGGGTTAGGAAATATTTTAATATTGCTGCTATTGATCAAGCGGCTGTTATCGGTTAGTTTTGATTGAAACAACAAATTAGCACTAGCCAAATCCGAAGCGTTGTAAACACCATTTGGAGTAGTTACAGGAGCAATAGTTTGTAACGTTTCAATATTTATTTTAAAATAACTTTTGGTATAGTTGGACCCACCTACAAGTAAGTGTCCATCTTCTGTGGCAGCAGCACCATTAATTGTAAAATCGGCAGGTAAGCCTTTTACTTGCCCAACAAAATCAGTCACTTTATTGGCTACATTTATTTTAAATACATTACCTCTAACGGTAAACAAATACAAATCACCGTTTACGGCACCCACTAAATCGCCACCCCAGCCGGAACATTGGTTTTTAAAACTATGGTCTGCTGCAACTTTGCCTTCTACCAAAGCACCTAAATCCTCAATAATTGGGTTGTTGCCCGTAGTAAAACGCATCAAATGCTCCCCATCGTTTGTTAAGGCATAGCCATAGCCATCTACACCAAAAGTCATTCGGGTAATCACTGAACCTTCACCAGCCACTTTGTTTTTGATACTAAAATTGGCATCATCGTTGGTTACAACAGTTAACTCTGGTTGTGTTAAGTCCACATAACGCAGTTCGCTTCCTTGCATATTAGCAAAGTACAAGCGGTTATTGGTAGCATCGTAGGCAGTGGCAGCCACATTGGTATAGGTAGGCTCTTTATCAATAACCTTTGCATTCAAAGGGGTGTTAAACACCGACAAATACTTAAAGGGTTGTTTTGTGGAGGGTGCATAAATGGTTTTTTGGGCTTTACCATCGGCAAAGTTTACCTCGCGTATTGCATTCCATTGAACACTGCCTTGCGCATCGCCGGTAATAGCAAATAAGCGGTTACTTTGTGCTACAGCACTCAAACTCATAACTGCAAAAATCGAAAAAGGTAAAATTGTTTTTTTCATATTCGTTAGAAATTTTGTGTAAGTTAAAAAAAATTATAAAAACAACAACGCAAATTTGTGCTTGTTGCTTTAAAAATAATGGATGATGTTGTACATGGCGCACAATGGTACTTCTTAAAGGCAAAAATTGGCCGTTGTAGCTTTAGACTATTTAGCATCTCAGCAATGTGTTTAGGGTCATTCATCTAACATAGCATTCAAAATAAGAGTGGTATAAATAACCGCTTACCTTTTTACCACAGCCCCATCTTTGGTTAATCAGTTGCCGCGCATTACTTTTGCAGTTTTAAAGTCGATTTTTTTTACATTCTCGACTTGTTCATCAAAACAAAGTAACGTAGCAGAAGCGGGCATTTATATTTATTCAATCCGCTAGCCTGCTTTTACACTTGTTTTTTGTTTTCCCTAAACATTTTGGAAAATGCGTTTATCAGCTGCGTTATCCAATTAGGGGATTTTACCTTTTATAGCCAAAAAATAACCAATGACCAACATCAACCAAGCACTTCAAAATAGAATTCTAGTAATCGACGGCGCTATGGGTACCATGATACAGCGACACAAATTGGAAGAAGCCGATTACCGTGGCGAGCGTTTTGCCAATTGGCATTGTGATGTAAAAGGCAACAACGATTTGCTCAGCATCACCCTGCCCAACATCATTATTGGCATTCACAAACAGTACCTCGAAGCCGGTGCAGATATTATAGAAACCAACACCTTTAGTAGCACCACTATTGCCCAAGCCGATTACGATATGCAAGCCTTGGCACACGAACTAAACGTGGCTTCGGCACAATGTGCTAGAGAAGCCATTCGGCAATATATGCTCGAAAATCCCGGTACTACCGAAAAATATGTAGCTGGAGCCATTGGGCCACTCAATAAAACCTTGAGCCTATCGCCCGATGTCAACAATCCGGGTTACCGCGCCGTTACCTTCGACGAAGTGGTAACCGCTTACACTGAACAAATTGACGGTTTGGTTCAGGGTGGTGTAGACATTATTTTAATAGAAACCATTTTCGATACACTCAATGCCAAAGCGGCTATTTATGCTGTAAAACAATATTTTAGAAGCAAACAACTGCCCGAATTACCGATTATGATTAGCGGTACCATTACCGATGCAAGTGGCCGCACATTGAGTGGACAAACGTTAGAGGCTTTTTATACGTCGGTAATGCATGCCCAACCCTTGAGCGTGGGTTTAAATTGTGCTTTGGGCGCTTCCGAAATGCGCAGTCATATAGAGGAGTTGAGCCAAATAGCAGCATGCTACACCTCAGCGTATCCCAATGCAGGATTACCTAATGCCATGGGCGAATACGATGAACAGCCGCACCAAACAGCACATTTTATTGAAGAATGGGCACAACAAGGGTTTGTAAACATAGTGGGAGGTTGCTGTGGCACTACCCCCGATCATATTAAACACATTGCACAGCATGTAAAAACCATTGCACCGAGAAGTTTGCCGAAAGTGGTAGGTTAATGAATACCAACCACTGAGTGAAAAGAGTTTTTGCACAGATTATGAATGAGTATGATTTTATTGAATGACATCACCGAACAAATTCTAAAATGCGCTTTCAAAGTGCATACGGCTTTAGGGCCGGGTTTGTTGGAATCTTCTTATAAAGAATGTTTGTGGTACGAACTAAACAAATTAGGTGTTAAAGTAGAAAAAGAAAAACCGCTTCCTTTGGTTTACGAGGAAGTAAAATTAGACATTGGTTATCGCGTAGATTTATTAGTAGAAATAAAAGCAGTAGAAGCATTGAGCGATGTGCATACTGCGCAAGTGTTAACGTATCTAAAATTATCGGGTTGTAAAGTGGGACTTTTGCTCAATTTTCATACGAGCAGTTTAAAAAATGGAATAAAACGGTTGATGCTGTAAGGTAAAACTCTAGTGAACTCCGTGTAAAAACTCCATCAACTCTGTGGTTTAAAAAACAAATTATGAGTACATCAATCATACATCCTTATCTCCGCCTTGCAGGTTTAGAACCGTTGGTGGTGCGTCCCGAAACCAATTTTATTAATGTGGGCGAGCGTACCAACGTAACCGGAAGCAAAAAATTTGCACGCCTCATTCGCGAAAATAAATACGAGGAAGCCCTATCGGTAGCGCGCCAACAAGTAGAAAGCGGTGCACAAATATTGGACGTGAATATGGACGACGCCCTACTCGATGGCGTACAAGCAATGACTACGTTCCTCAATTTGTTGCAGGCCGAGCCCGATATTGCCAAAATTCCCATCATGATAGATAGCTCCAAATTCGAGATTATCGAAGCAGGGCTAAAATGCGTACAGGGAAGATGTGTGGTGAATTCTATTTCTATGAAGGAAGGCGAAGCCAAATTTATAGAGCAAGCCTTTATTTGCAAAGCGTTTGGCGCAGCCGTAATTGTAATGGCTTTCGACGAAGTAGGGCAGGCCGATACCAAAGACAGAAAAGTGGAAATTTGTCATCGGGCCTACAAAATTTTAACCGAACAAGTAGGTTTTGCACCACAAGACATTATTTTCGATCCCA
>JAIXOS010000179.1 GCA_027486695.1 Chitinophagaceae bacterium
GATGGTGCCATTAGAATAGAATGATGTTGTTGTGATGAATAACAAAGTTCTAACTCTAATGGCTTTTTTGATGGCTTTTCCCTTAACTAAATGACATTGAGATGCAGCAGCTAGTGCTATTTATGGTAGTAGAGCTAGCAACGGAGTGTTGTTGGTAACTACAAAAAGTGGTAAGGCAGGTAAATCTAAAGTAAGTATTGGTTATTTTGGAGGTACTAGTCGTCCTACTAGAAAGGCCAAATTTTTAAATGCGGCACAGTATCGCGAATTATTTACAGCAGCAGCAGAAAATGAAGGTTTGGTAGCCGAGGATGAATTTATTGACAACACAGGTACCGACGATTGGGCTAGTAAGAACGATGTCAATTGGTCCGACAAAGCTTTTCAAAACGGAAGCATTGCGCAATACAATGTATCTGTTAGTGGCGGCGATAGTAAAACCAAGTTTTTATTTAGCGCTAGCTGGAACGATCAAAAAGGTATTCTTATAGGCAATAGATTAAATAGGGCAACGGGCCGCTTAAACGTGGATCATGCAGTTAGCAAAACGGTGCGCATTGGTGCCAACCTTTCACTGAACCAAACTAATAACTTTAGGGTGCCAAGTGATAATGCCTTTTCCAATCCCATACAATTGAACGCCTTACCTCCATTGCATGCATTGTTAGATGCAGATGGATTGAACAACCAAAATACCCTGTATTACAACAATTTAATTGAGTTAGAAGGTAATAACCGCAACTTGAATAAAGTTTACAGAACCATTAGTAGTGCTTTTGGTGAGTGGGCAATTACTCCTTCTTTAAAATTGCGCAACCAAACAGGTATCGATTTTTATTACTTACGTGAAAGCCAGTACTTGGGCAGAAGAACGCTTGATGGTGCACCAACAGGCTATAGTTTCGAAAACCAAGTAACAAACAGTATTTTAACTTCTACCACAACCCTTGCTTGGAACAAAAAAGTGAATTTGAATCACAGTTTTGATGTGTTGGGCGGTATTGAGTATCAAAAAGGCGTTTTAAATGGTGCTAGCGTAGGTGGTAGAGCCTTTGCAAGCGATAAATTTACCAGAATAGCTAATGCAGCTATTATTTCAGAGGGTTCGGGTACTGAGTCGTTATACTCGTTCATTTCGTACTTGGGAAGAGCCAACTACAAATTTAAAGACAGATATATTTTAGGCGTAAGTTACCGTGTAGATGGAAGTTCGCGTTTTGGTAAAGACAACCGCTTTGGTGCTTTTCCTGCTGTGAGCGCCGGCTGGATAGTGAGCGAAGAAAGTTGGTTGAAAAATTCTAACGTAATTAGTTCCTTAAAACTCCGTTCTAGTTACGGTAAAACCGGTAACGCGGAAATTGGTAATTTCAGCTCCCTATCATTATACACAAGCCAAGCATATGCCAACTTGGCAGGTTTAGTAACTTCGCAAGTAGGTATTCCCAATTTAAGTTGGGAGAGTACCAAACAATTTGATGCAGGTATCGACTTCGGTTTCTTCAACAATCGCATTACCGGTGAGGTAGATTTCTTTACCAAAAAAACGCAAGATTTGTTGTTGAATGCACCAATACAAGCAACCAATGGTTTTACTTCTGTAACCAAAAATATTGGCGATATGAAGAACACCGGTTATGAATTGGTATTGAACTTCAATATTATTCAAACCAAAAACTTCAAATGGACTAGTTCTGTAAACGTTTCTACCTACAAAAATGAAGTTACGCGTTTGGTAAGTCCATTCCCTCCCGGTTCTAGAACATTAGGTCGCTTAGCAGTAGGCGCACCTTTCGGACAGTTTTATGGCCGTAAATACATGGGTGTAGATGCTGCAAATGGCGATGCCTTGTATTTGGCTGCCGGTGGCAAAACCACCAATGATTATGGTTCTGCCATTGATACCGTTTTAGGAAATCCCAATCCTGATTATTATGGTGGATGGAACAACAAGTTTTCGTACAAAAATTTTGATTTAGATATCCAATGTCAGTTTGTAAGTGGTGGTGATGTCTACAATATCGCCGGATTTTTTCAAAGTGTAAATGGTGATTATTTTGATAACCAAACAGTAGATCAAATGAACTATTGGAAAAAACCGGGTGATATCACCTCTATTCCACAGCCGAGATTATACGCAGGAAATGGTGCGAATAAAAGCAGTCGTTGGGTACAGGATGGTAGCTACTTTAGGGTTAAAAGTGTTAATTTGGGCTATAGTGTACCCAAAAAATACCTACAACACTTGAAGTTTGAGAGTGTACGCGTGTATGTAGCGGCACAAAATCTATTCACGTTTACCAAGTACACCGGTTACGATCCGGAAGTAAATACTACTTACACCGGTACCATCAATTTGGGTCACGACTTCTACACGCCACCTCAAGCAAGAACAATTTCATTTGGTATAAACATTGGGTTATAATTTAAAATTAATTTATTATGAAAAATATATTAAAATATTCTTTTTTAATAGCCGCTTGGTTAGTCTTTTCGGGTTGTTCTAAAACCCTTCTTGATTTAAAGCCGCAACAAAGTATCGATGCAGGAACTGCATTTGAATCGGATCAAGATGTTGATGCTGCTATGATTGGTTGTTACTCTATTTTGGGCGGTGGAGCTTTGTATGGTACCAATTTGTTATTGTTACCCGATTTGTTAGCTTCAAATAGTGCAGCAACAAGTACTTCTGCCGATAGATATTTAACTTGGCAAGGTACTTTTACCGGACCACGTCAGGTATATGGTAAAACAATGACTCGTGACAATGCCGAAGCTAGCCGTACTTGGATTGCTGCTTATCGTGCAATCAACACTGCCAACATTGTAATAGCCAACCTAAGTAAAGTAAAAGATACCGATTTGCAAGCACAGTTAGAAGGAGAAGCTTTGTTTGTGAGAGGCATCATGCATTTTGAATTGGTACGGTTATTTGCACTGCCTTATGGAGCTACTGCCGATAACAGCCAACCGGGCGTGGTGATTAGTAAAACGGCCAATACCACCGAAGCGGAAGCTTCCAAAAAAGTGCCCCGTGCTACCGTATCGCAAGTTTATGACGCTGTAATTACCGATTTAAAGGCTGCGATAAACAAGCTGCCTGAAGAAAATGGCACTAGAGCAACCAAATATACTGCATTGGCCTTTTTATCGCGCGTGTACCTACAATCAGGTAATTATTCAGAAGCTTTAGCTGCTGCAAATGAAGTAATAGAAAGTGGTTTTTATGGTATGAATGCCGCTGTTATGGCTGTTTTTAGCAATAAAAATACCAAGGAAAGCATTTTTGAAATACAACAAAACGAGCAGAACAATGCCGGACAAACCAACGATGGTATGGCTACCTTTTATGCAAGTATAAGTGGTATAGGTAGAGGCGATGCGAGAGTACCGGCTAACTTCCCAAAAACTGTTTATGCTTCAGGCGATTTACGCATTGATGAGTGGTATTACCAAGGTAGATCGGGAAGACCAGGTACTTATTGCGCTAAATGGAAATCGTTCTCCCAAAATTTACCCATTGTTCGCATTGCCGAAATGTACTTAACAAGAGCAGAATGCAATATTCGCTTAAACTCTACTGTAGGTGCAGCACCGGCCGATGACTTGTATACAATTGCTAACGAATTACGTACCAATTCTATACCACCTGCCAACCCTACTTTGGCCGACATATTAAACGAAAGATACATTGAACTAGCTTACGAGGGTGTACGCATACACGACATAAAACGATTGCGTTTAAATGTAGGCACACGTACATGGGATGCCGACCGCTTGGTAATGCCTATTCCCCAAAGAGAAATAGATGCCTCTACCGGTGTGTTAACCCAAAATCCTGGCTATTAATTTACAGTTCATTTTATTTCAATTTATAAAAACAATAGGCTGCCCAATTAAGAGGCAGCCTATTGTTTTTATCACCTAAGCTATTTTGTGATTCCTTTTTTCTACTCCCGTTGTAATGCTTAAGGCTGCCCATATATTCCCGCACGCCAACATATCAATTTTGCCGTTACTAAAATCGCAGCATTGTTATCTGTTGATGATGCTTTTGTTATTAGTACATTAACTATTGTAAAAGTAGTATGTACCCAAACACAATTACTCAATTTTGTACTCCACAAGTAGAACTTGAAGTTACATGAAGCCACTCATCACGTTTGTTTTAGTACTAACAAGCTGTTTTATTTTCAACACTATAGCCGCACAACAAAAAACAGAAAACTTAATTATCGTTACGTTAGATGGAATGCGTTGGCAGGAAGTATTTGGCGGTGCCGATAAAGCGTTGATTCAGAACAAACAATTCACCAAAAATATCGGGGCTGTAAAAGAAATGTTTTGGCATAACCAATCGCTTGAGCGCCGAAAAAAATTATTCCCTTTTTTGTGGAATGTAGTGGCGCAACAAGGTCAATTATATGGTAATAGAAAGTATGGCAATTTTGTTAATATTGCTAATAAGTACAATTTTTCGTACCCCGGCTACAATGAAATTTTTACCGGTTATCCGGATATAATGGTAAAAAGTAACGATACCATCAAAAACCAAAATCAAAATGTTTTAGAATTTATCAATCAACAGCCTAGTTATCAAGGCAAGGTAGCCGTTTTTGCAACTTGGGAAGTGATGCCTTATATATTGAATAAATGGCGTAGCAACATATATATCAACGCTCATGAGGATACTGTTTATTTAAAAAACAGCCATTTGCAATTGATCAACGATATGCAAAACTTAACAGCCAAGCCATTAGATGTGCGCCCCGATATACTTACTTACATGCTAGCTAGGGAATACTTAAAGTCGTACACACCCAAAGTAATGTATATTTCCTTTGATGAAACTGACGATTTTGCTCACCAAGGTATGTACGACCAATATTTGCGTAGTGCACATGCACAAGATAAAATGTTGGCAGATTTGTGGGCCTATTTGCAACAGCACCCAACTTATAAAGATAAAACCACTTTAATCATTACTGCCGACCATGGCAGAGGCGATATCAAAAAACAAAATTGGGTGGATCATGGAGAAGATATACCCGAGTCAAACCAAATTTGGGTAGCAGTTATTGGTCCCGATACACCACCTTCAGGCGAATTAAAGACACCCGGTATGGTGTATCAAAAACAACTCGCGGCTACTTTTGCAGCTATGTTAGGATTCAACTTTACGGCAAATCATCCTGTTGCGTCACCCTGTAACAGGATGTTTGTTCCCTTACAGGGATTGGTTGGGAAAAAATAGATTATTTTTTATATAAAAATACATATGGATTGTGTCAATTAGATTTCAAAAAAGAAATCTTCGGCTTAATTCGAAATTAGAAGCACTTGTATTCTTCTGTTAATTGAAGAAAAGAAAAATGGTTACTTCCTATTGCTCAAATAAAGGCAGGATGCTTTAGGTATGGTATAAATGATAACAATTTAAATTACATTCATTGCTTATCAAGTGTTATCGCTAGTTCCAATAACTTTCCACGTTCAATTTTTAAGCATATTTTTTTGGTAATGTATCCGCTTGCACTAAACTCAATTTCGTAAGTTCCAAATTGCATTTTAATGATTTCAGCAATGCCATTGGTATTACTACAAGCTTGTTTTTTAATGTGGGGAATGTTAATGCAGGCATTCTCTAAAGGAAGTTGGGTAATCGAGTCGCTAAAACCAACTCGGATACCCGTTATTTTGCCAATTACAACCGGCTGTAAGGCAAGTTGGTAAGCGTGTAGTAAGGTAGGTGGGAAAGGATACGTTATTATTTCTTCTGTCGATGGGGCGTTTATTTTACCGTTCGTAGTATTAGGCACTACATGCAATAGGCAGGTTAAATTTTCAATATGGTCGTCCATGATTTGAAACAAACGCACTAAGTGTAAACGCCCACTTTTAATATCGTCGTTTGGTTTAATAAGTCTATCAAAATCAATCATTAATTGTAAGGCATCATCTAATTGTGTTTGTTGAATACCATATTGGGCAATCAAAATTTCTTTGTAAATAGAAAGTAGATTATATAAATGCCGCACATGGGCTAAAGCCTCTTTGGCCGTTTTCTTTTTAAACAATATGGGCGATACATTGAAAATGTCTTTAAGCGTATATTGTTGTGTGTCTTTAGCCCAAACAAAAGCTACTTTGCAAATGCCAACAATCGTGAGCACCATTTTATCGAACGTTTTTTTCTGTTCGGTAATAAAGAGCGTATGGTATTTTGTTTGTGTATTTACAATATGGGAAACTTCGTTAAAATGCGCAAGGTAATTGCTTGCTTCTACATGCAAACGGCTGTTTTGAGGCAACTGTTTTTGGTATGCTTGTAAAAAATGAGCTACATTTTGGTAGGTGGCAAATTTGGACGATTGTACTACTGTCATAATTAATTGCTAACGCTTACCAGTAATTAAATTGATTAAATGCTTGATTTTTAGCACCTTTTTGCTTTAAAAGATACCGTATAGAGAGTTCTGTTCTGTCGGCAGTGTAGGACCTGTATTTGGTAGAATTAATTGGAAATTCAAAACTGTATTGAATGCAAATTGATGGTCCTGCATGCACCATTATACAAGGCATTAATGTGCTGAAAGAACGCGTATAAATGCTAAAATTTACGTAGTAATTACTTAGGTGTTGCATTTTGTGAAATTCTAAGCCCGACCAAAGTGTTACATTTTTAGAACTGTCGTTTTGAGCATTACTGTTCCAATACAAGCCTTCACTCCAATAGATATTTTTTTGAATCAAGGCCCATTTTTGATTGAGATTAAATCTGTTTACCGCATAAAAGGTAACTCTTCGTCTCATTCTGCTATCGCTATCTTTCTCATACACATCGTTTTTAGGTGCTGCTACATGATAAATAGCTCCACCAAGTTCAAAACTGAATAGGTCGTTTTTCATTCCAAAATACGCCCCTACGTTCATGTCCATGTAATTTTTTGTGCCTGTTCTACTTCCTTGACCGGCTACGCTGTATCTAAAGCCTCCACCAATAATTTCCGGATCTAGCTTGCTTGTATTGTTTTCGTTCAGTTGTCCATGTGCAGCTGTAATTTGTGTACCAATACCAAGAGCAATATTGTTTCGATAAAAATGTTTGGCTAGGGTAACAGATAAAAAATTGGCTTTTAAAGGCGAAGTGTTTTGAGTAAAGCCCAAAACATCGTTTCCGTATTGATAATAATGTATGCCGCCCGCCCAATTACTTTTAATGGCGTTTGTTGCACTGTTGTTTGGTGCAAGTCCAAAATTATTGGTGGAGTCTAAAAAGCCATCAATACTGTATTGTTGGTGTTGAACATAAGCAGCTCCCGATTTTTGCCAACTTAACAGCATATTTGCCCGCATTTGCCCGTCGAATCTGCCACATAGTGCAGGATTGAGCTGAAGTGGAGCGCTTCCAATTTGCGAAAAACGCGCATCTTGTGCGTTGGTTGTGAAACCAACGAATAAACACAAGAGCAATAAAGGAAAAAACTTATTCATGCAGGTTGTTTTATGAGGTAATTGTTTGGTGATTAACACGCTGTAGCAATGTTGTTCCTTTGGTGCGTAGGCTTTTGTTCAAAGTGATGCAACACGTCCATGAGTCTTTTGCGAATAAAAGCCGGATCGGGATAATTGTGTACATGCTGAAGCTGAAAAACAATTTGCTCGGCATCTTCTTTATTTCTTTGCAATTCTGTGGCAATCAATATTTTAGAATGATAGGTTTTTTGCATATTAGCACTATTGGAAAAAAGGGTTTCGTGCATTTTTTCGCCAGGACGCAAACCCGTAAATACAATGTGAATGTCCTTTTCAGGTACCCTGCCAGCTAAACGAATCATGTTTTTTGCCAAGTCCAATATTTTGACGGGAGTACCCATATCAAACACAAATATTTCACCACCGCTAGCCATTACTGATGCTTCCAAAACAAGCTGACAGGCTTCCGGAATGGTCATGAAATAACGTGTCATATCAGGATGTGTAACTGTAACAGGCCCACCTCTTTCTATTTGCGATTTAAACAAAGGCACCACCGAACCATTTGAACCCAAAACATTGCCAAAGCGCGTGATTACAAATTGGGTATCGGCCCCTCTTTGTGCATACGATTGTACTATCATTTCTGCCAAGCGCTTGGTAGCACCCATTACACTAGAGGGTTCTACTGCTTTATCGGTAGATATAAATACAAATTTTTCTACATTAAATTGTCGGGCTAGTTTGGTTAAATACCAGGTTGCTACAATATTGGTTTGTATAGCCTGCCAAGGAAATGCTTCCATTAATGGTACATGCTTATAGGCAGCAGCATGGTACACAATTTGTGGGCGATAGTTTTTATACAAATCGTACAAAAAAACCTCGTTTCGAACATCGGCAACAATAAAATGGAGTGTACTGCTCGAAAATTTACTAACAAGTTGCTGCTGCAAATTATATAAGGCACTTTCTGCAAAGTCTACACAAATAATGGTAGCAGCATGGTGTTCGCAAAGTTTGCGTACAATTTCACTGCCAATAGAACCCGCCGCTCCTGTAACCAAAATTGTTTTTTGGTTTACTAAGTCCGATACATGTTCGTCATACAACTGAATAGGCTGCCTATTCATTAAATCATTAATGTCTAAAGTGGCTAATTGATTGATATTGAATTGATCGTTGAATAGTGCTTTTGCCGATTGTAATTCAGCAATGCGTATCTGTAATTGTAGTGTTTCTTCTATTAAGTCCGATTTTTTTGCAGCCGAAATAGTATTTCCAGTTATGATAATATCTGTAATGGCATTGTCTATCAATATTTTTCGCAAGTTTTTTCCTGCATCGTACACTTTTAATCCTTCCAAGTAACGACCTGACATTTTTTTATTTTCATCTAAAAAACCAATCAACAAATATTCATTGCTACTAAGTGCGTCTAAATTTTTTTTGAGCAATACCGCTAAATCGCCGGTGCCAAATATGAATACCCTTTTTTGGTTGTCACTACCACGAGAGCGTTTAAAAAAAACATACAAATAACTGATTAGTAGTCTGTTGCAAATAATATAGCAGCAAGAAATGCAAAAGCTGATAATAAAAATTTCTAAGGGTAAAAAATGCTTTTTAGGAAAAAACATTCCTAAAGAAAAACTTGCACCGTGCACGAGTATGAGTATACCAATGATATTTAAATAATCATCGCCATAAAAAAACCGAATCACTCTTTTATAGATGCCAAAAGCCCACCAAGCTATTAAGGCAAGCGCTACTTGCAATAAAGTACGATAGCAAATGGTGGTAAGTGGAAAAATACGGATGGTTAATATTCTAAAATGTACAAACAACGAAGTAAGCAACCCTGCTATAATCAAGCATTGGTCGGCCAATATTACCAAACCCGAGGGACGTAGGTACCACTGCTTAGCAAACGGCATCAAGCGCTTTTTTAAATGCATAAATGATATAGCTAAATTGTGATTCGGATAAATTAGAGCCACTCGGTAAGCAGAGGCCTCTTTCAAATAGTTGATTACTTACGCCATTGGTATAGCGCTGATAAGATTGAAATACCGGCTGTTCGTGAAGGGGTTTCCACAGTAGCCTACATTCAATTTTTTGTGCAGCCAATGTTTTTCTTATGGCTTCGTTAGCACCACTTACCGCCGATGGCAACAAAATAGTGGTGAGCCATCGGTTGCTATAGCAATTGGCCGGTTCGTTTAAAAACGCAATGCGTTCGTCATTGGCCAATGCCATTTGATATTGGTGATAAATGTTTCTTCTACTGTAAATTCTATCGTTCAACACTTGCATTTGTCCGCATCCAATACCCGCAAGTACATTGCTAAGTTTATAGTTAAAACCAATGGTTTGATGTTGGTAAAAAGGGGTTGCATCTTTAGCTTGTGTGGCCAAATAGGCAGCTTTTTGCAACCAATAGGTGTTATTACTCACCAATGCGCCACCGCCGCTAGTGGTAATTATTTTATTGCCATTAAAACTAAAAATGCCAATGTTCCCTAAACTTCCACATTGATGGTTTTCGTATTGGCTACCTAAGGCTTCGGCAGCATCTTCAATAACGGGTATATTGTATTGATTTGCAATAGACATTATGGCATGCATTTTGGCAGGCATGCCGTACAGGTGTACAACAATAATGGCTTTAGGCTTTGTTCCTTTTTGTAAACAATCTTCTATACATTGTTTCAGCAAAACAGGGTCCATGTTCCACGTATCGGTTTCGCTATCTATAAAAATGGGCTTCGCCTCACAGTAAACAATTGGGAAAGCAGTAGCTGCAAACGTAAAGCTTTGGCACAGCACTACATCGTTAGGTTGAACATTTAGTACTTGCAATGCCAAATGTATGGCAGCAGTACCCGAATTTACCGCTACACAGCCTTCCGTACCTACATATTGGGCTATTTGTTGTTCAAAAGCGTGTATATGCGGGCCTACAGGAGCTATCCAATTGCTGGTAAATGCTTCCGCCACATTTGTTGCCTCTTCGCCTCCCATGTGTGGTGGCGATAACCAAATTTGTTCCAAAAAAAGTTGTTTAAGTTAGCAGTAGTTCCTAATAGTAGGGGTTGATAATTGCAGCGGTAAAGGTGCGTTGGCTAAATAGATTAAGGAAAAAACCGGGGTTATGTAATTGTAACAGAATTGTTACGCAATTGTAAAGCTATAGATGTACGATTGGAAACGAAAGGAATGTTTACACAATCTAGTTGATACTATAGTGGGGAGCGGATAGAAGATAGATAGCTGTTGCTGTGTGAGTTAGAAATGAAGAAATCACTTTTGTATACTAATGAAACTTTATGGGTTTGGCAGGCACACCCACAGCCGTACATTTTGGCGGAATAGAAGTAACCACTACCGCACCTGCACCAATAATTGCTTCGGCACCAATGTTTTGCTGTTGAATGATGTTTACGCCCGTGCCAATATAAGCTGCTTCGCCAATCGTAACGTTGCCCGAAATATTGGCCGAAGGCATGACTGATACAAAATCATGAATCCTACAATCGTGTCCCACCGTACTTGCTACCCCTAAAGCTACATGGTTGCCAATAATGATGTCGGTAGTAACAATGGCATTGGCACAAATAATACTGCCTTCGCCAATTGATACTTGCTGCTTGCCAACAATAGCGCGTGGATGTTGCAATACGGGAAAGTATATATTTTTATTGGTTATTTGCTGAACTATTTGCCGTTTAATGGCACTATTGCCAATTGCAACTACTACGGCTAGTACTTGCTGCCATTGATTTAATTGCTGCAATGAACCAAGATGAAGTTTGGAATCAATTTTTTGATTTGAAGGAAAATCGTCATCAAAAAAACCAATCACCTCCCATGTAGGATGTAGTAGATTGATATCATCAATTAGCCATTTTACTTCTCTTCCAAAGCCTCCGGCTCCTACAATTGCAATTTGCTGCATGGCGATAGTATTTTAGTTTCGTCCATTAAATTTTTCGGAAGTTGCATGCCCGGGTTGATGCACATTGCTCAAGGAAAATACCTTGCCAATAGTAAGCCACATAATATACATATCTAGCTTAAGGGAACAATTGGCTACATACCAAGTATCGAAAGTAAATTTTTGCGTCCAAGTAATGGCATTGCGTCCGTTAACTTGTGCCCAACCGCTTATTCCCGGGCGTACCAAATGTCGGGCAGCTTGTTCGGGTGTATACAAGGATATATATTCCACTAATAAAGGGCGTGGACCCACAAAACTCATTTCGCCTTTTACAATGTTCCAAAGTTGTGGCAATTCGTCTAACGAAGTTTTACGCAACCATCTACCGGTAACAGTGAGTCGGTTTGCATCGGGTAATAGCTTGCCACAATGATCTTTTTTATAGTTCATTGTGCAAAACTTATATATGGTAAATACGGTGTTGCCATAACCTACACGCTGTTGTTTGAAGAAAATGGAGGGATGTTTTGTAACAAATAAAACAAGTATTACCAAGAGTAATATGGGCCAAACTATAGCAAGTAGTGTTAATGCAAAAGTAAGGTCGATGAGCCTTTTAAGATGGAGTTGGTAAGTCATTTTATGAATGAGTAAAATGCATTCTTTTTACATATTCCTGATGCCACAATTGCCATAGGTTGCTTTGGGCATAGTGGGTAGTAATATTTTGCAAAGCATTTTGGCGTAATTGTGCAGCGAGGATGGGGTTGGTTCGTATGAACAACATTTTTTCTATAAGGTCGGATGTAGATTTTGGTTGAACAAGCAAACCATTTTGCAAATGTTGTACTAGTTCGTTACAACCGTTGATGTTTGATAACAGCAAAGTGCATTCCATCGCAGCTGCCTGCATTGGCACATTCGGAAAGCCTTCTCTGTAACTAGGAAAACACAATACAGATGCTGCAGCTAAGTGCGGCCTTATATCGTTCACAAATCCAAATGATATAATGTTTTTATTACGACAGATATTCTCTTGGCATTCATTGCTCAACGGATCCAGCATTGGCTCCATTGCTCCTAAAAGCCACAATTGATCGTTGGAATATTGCTGTAGTATTTGTAAAAATGCAGCTACCAATTCTTCTATGCCTTTGTCTTTTACCAATCGGCCAACAAATATCCAAACCCAACCATTTTTAGGGGTCTTGTTTTGTACGCGTAATTGGTTACCTTGGTAAATTAATTGCTCGGTTTTGGAAAAATAGGTGCAATCAATGCCATTGCTAGAACCATTGCCCATTATAGCCAATTTGTTGGTGGCAATACCTTCCCTTTGCAGAAATTGAAGTAAGGCTAAAGAATTAGGATATACTTGTTGTGCTCCCCAAGCAGTTAGTTTTTCCATTTGTTTGAGCAACCATTTTTTTGCTCCATGGCTTTCCATCCAAGGTAAGCCGGCAATTGTGTGCAGCCTAATAGGTACGCCTGTTAGTTTGCCCGCCAACATACCCAATAAACCTGCTTTAGGGGTATGCGTATGCACAATGTGGGGCTTATAGCGAGCAAAAAATAAGATCAACATCAATAAGCAATACAGATCTTGCAGCGGACTAATAGTGCGTGTAAAAGGAATAGCCATGTGTTTGCATTGCTCCTGTTCTACTAGTTCCGGCACCTCTTTTCCATCACTGCTTATCATGGTAACTTCTAAACTCTGTTGCGCCATATACCGCATTTGTCCTTTAAGCAATAGCTTTAGCGACATAGGGACGGTGGTAATACGTACCAGTTTTGTAGGCACGGCAGGCTTATCCATTTTGAATGGCTTGTGTAATTTCGCCCATGTTGAGGCTTTGAAAACCATATTTTTCTTTCAGCATCGAATAGTGAATGGCTATTTGTTTCAGCTCGTTCAAGCAAGCATGTGGATGTTTGCCAAAATTGTGTGGGTGCCACCATAAGTGGTAATATTTACCTTGTTCTGCAGCATGCGTCATTTCTGTCAGTATGCGTTGCATTTTTAGATAATTGCCAATGCTTTGTTGGGGTTGCCAAGGACGGTAAAGTCTGCTAGCCGGTAATTGCAGCGGATAGGTTTTTTGGCGTAAAGCGGCAATAGTAACTAGTTGATTACCAATAGGTAAATACGCATCTGCTGTACGCGCTATTTTTTGTATTAGTGGTGCTTTGTTATTGGCTTTCCAAAACCATTGTTGGGGATTGCTACGAACTGCAGTAATACCTAGTTGTTTACAAATAGGTAAGTAGTACGGATTGATTTGGTTACGAGGAAATACCAAACTTCTTATTGATACACCCGCCGCCTTGCCTATATCGATGGCTTTTTGCAAATCGGCGGCAAATTGATTAGCCGTTTGTCCATCCTCAAGGCAATAATAATGCGAGTAGGTGTGGGTACCAATTTCCTGATGCGGAGTTGCTTGTATTTGTTGAATAATATTGGGGGCAAAATGAAATCGACCATCTTGTTGTACAAATCCATTTTTTTGTATCCAATGATATGCATTTACTGCATTGTTGGTGTAGCTTGGTAGCAATGATGGCAATTGTTGGTGCCATTCAAGCTCGTTTTGTAAAAAAAGCATACCAACAGTAGCCCAGGTAACATGTAGATGATATTCTTGGAAAATTTGAAGCATTTTGGGTATTGTAGCCCTAGTATTCACAAAATAGGTCTGTTCTGCCGCCGTTTGTAATCTATTGGTTTCAAAACAGCCCCAATGCAGCTCAAAATCGAGCGAAATACAAAAAATACCTTTGTTTGAATGCATAGAAAATTTGAAATGATAACACTTATTCAGTTAAATAAATTTCTAATTTCTTGTCGAGGATGAAGGTAAATAGGTAGCCATTTTACAAAATATAATAAAAAAGAATGGCATCATTTGTGCTTTTTGACGCATGGCTATACCCAAATTGCCGGACACTTGCGCTAGGATGAAAGAACCTAGCAAAAAGAAAATCAATAGTATTTTAAACCAACCATTGATGACAGAAGCAGCAACCCACATTTGCTTGATAATAAATAAAAACATGCCTACATAAAGCACATTTTCTACCGATGCAAAAACACCTACAATACCACCACTATCAACAAACAAAGGGCGAAACCAAAAAGTAAACAACTTGGCAAATAAGTTGTATTCGCTAATGTTAACACCACTAGAAGCCTTACCCAATTCTTGCGCTCGATGATTAAGCGAATCGGCATTGAAAACATTTAAACTGTCCATGTCTGCAAACTGCAAAACGGTATCGTTAATGTACCAAAACGCTATGGCTGCAATAAAGAAAACAAGCATGCGCAAATAAAAACTGATACCGCCACTAGTTATCAGTACACCCACCATAATGCTTAATAGTAGGGTAAACAAAATATGAGGCCGCACCATATATACAATAATGGCACCAAGTAATAAAAGAAAAGGACGACGATCAAAACGACTTAATCCAAAAGTACACAACGACAAACCGGCTAGTATAACACTTCCTTTGCCTAACGATGCAGACCAAAAATGCAAATTGGGTAATAAATACACTATTTCAACTAAAGAAAGTTTGTTCCAAACAGTCGGTAACTGTATGTTTTCGCTTGTTGCAATATAAAAAAGAACAATGCCTACATAGCCCATAAATGAAAAACAGAGCATGGTGGCATAGTACGATAAATCTGCAAAGTGGATAAATGGCCAAGCAACAAAATGAATAAATGTGGTGCCGCTTTCCCACAATGCAAACCAATTTTCATCATTGGAAGTTTTGTTATAATAAGCAACAGAATCGCTAGCTGAATAGGCAACATATATCATATATGCTGCTGTCATTAAACTGTGTATAGCAAAAAGCCACCATAAGTAAGCGGTTTTATTCATCAAAAAACGATTGGTTATATAGGTAATAAATAACCAATTGGCTAACACAATCAACAACAATACTGCTACAACATCCATTTAGCAAAAAATTTAAAACAGTTCCATATCGCCCAAGCTAGGCTGCCAAAGTGTATAGTTGCTCCATCCGTCCGGAATATTGGCCGATAATGATTTGAGGGTTACTTGCGGCCCTTTAATAAACGGAACGCCGATGCCCGGTATTAATTGGTTCATGGG
>JAIXOS010000051.1 GCA_027486695.1 Chitinophagaceae bacterium
AATATGCCTATGATGTTGCTTGCTTAGCTGCTGTGGCAAAAGGATTGGGCAAAGCAAAAGATGCAGCAATATTGGCAAAAAGGGGCAGGAATTATAAAAATGTTTTTGACACCACCATTGGTTTTTCAAATGGTAGATACACTAATGGTGCTTGGTACAAACCTTTAGATCCAGATAAAAAACTTCCCGTAAATGCAGAAGGAATCTCCCTTTTCACAGAGGGAACATCAAGGCAATATTCCTTTTATGTGCCACAGGATATTGGAGGTGGAGGGCTAACGAAATTGCTTGGAGGAAAACAAGGCTTGGAAAACAAATTGGATAGCCTATTTATCAATGGCCACTATTGGCATGGCAATGAACCGGGGCATCAAGTGCCTTTTATGTACAACTTCACCAATGCGCCTTACAAAACCCAATATTGGGTACATAAAATTCTTGCCGAGGAGTACAGTGATGGCGTGGGCGGGCTAAGTGGAAATGATGATGCTGGACAAATGAGTGCTTGGTATCAGTTGGCATCTATGGGCTTTTATCCCGTAAATCCTGCCGACGGCATATACCAACTTACGAGCCCATTATTCGATAAAGTGTTGGTGCATCTTCCTAATAAAAAAACGATTTCAATCAGTTGCCATAAGCGCAGCAATTCCTCTATTTATATAAAGCAAATATTGCTGAATGGAAAGAAACTAAATGGGTTAAGCATTAGCCATAAAGACTTAGCGGCAGGTGCAAACCTTGTTTTTAAATTGAGTGAAAAACCAGTAATTAGTAAATAATCTAGAATTTATGAATATGGATAAAGGTAAAAAAATAAGGTTGCTTTTATTGGTTGCGATGTTTTTTACAACCAACAGTCTATTTGCACAGAAAAGTGAGCAAGTAAAACTGAGTTATGTAGATGAATTAGCTAATGTCAACCATCCACAAATTGGCTATTGGTTTATCACGCCTTCATCGCTTAAAGAAAACCACTATTTAGTACAGTTAGATAGTATCATCAACTTCAGCAAGTTTGATTTGGTTTTTTTATCGGCAAGAAATGGAGTTAATTTTTTTGATACCAAAAAAATGCTTCCAATCTTTAAGGCAATTGTTGAAAAAGCACATCAACACCACATCAAAATAGGGTTACAGTTTTTTGAAGATAGTAAAACGCCTGTCGCCATAGATAACACAGATAGATACATAACCGAGTTAGAATTTGACCTAAATGACAATGGTGTAGGCGAGGGTGCAGGAGAATCAAAGCATGTAAGGAGCGAGAACCTACTAATAAAAAGTGAACTATTAAAAGCATATGCCTTCAAAAAAACGGGCAATGGATTTTTCGATAAAGCCTCCCTTACCGATGTTACCGATAAATGCAAGTGGGAATCGCCAAGCAAAAACAAGGTAACCATCAAATTGGATGGAGGATTATCCTTAAAAGGGTATGCCGTTTATGTGGCTTTGCAACATTTTTATAATTTCAGTACCAATTTCGGAAATGATGCTTCCTTGCGTTTTACCAATGTAATGGCAGCTTACAAAACTATTCCATTAGATGGCATTTGCTTGGACGAATATGCCAACATGCGGCCAATTTCTAAAGGTGATTTGGATAAAAAAAAGGAAGTATTTCGGGAAAGGCTCTATTCCTTACCAATGGCCAAAAAATTCAAGGAACATACAGGAACAGACTTGGAAAAAACCTTGTTCTTGATGCGTTATGCACCAACGGGCGAAGCATCAGTTAGAATGAAAGCCATTAATACTTACATGGATTTCATGCGCAAAGGACCTTTGTTTGTAGAGCAAAATGTGTATGATAGTACAAAAGCTATGTTTGGTAAAAAAGCTTTTATAGCTGCCCATGATACCTATCATAATAAACTAACCACCGATGAAATATGGTCTACTGGCATCAATTGGTGGAATATACCACGGGAATACGGACAAACAGATGAACATACCCCATTGCCCACTCAAATGGGCATTGCCTTCAACTATCCTAACAACGTGTTATATAATATGTATTACCACAAGGATATCAACAAGCTTACGGAAAAAGCATTGACCGATTTACGCTACGGTATCCGAACGCATTATCATGCATTCAATGATATTAGGTGGGGGATAAGCTTAGAAAAAACAGAAGCACTTGCTGCTATCAACCCAGTAGAGAATTGTGCAAGATTGCTCAATCACTTCAATCCCTCCTTACCGGAAGTAAAATTATTGGTCATTTTTGGTATGGAAGCAATTGCCAATTGGTATCCCAATGAAGCTAAAAGAGGGTTATATGACATTAACGACAAACTGGCTATTGAAGAAAAAGCGGTAGCCATCTGGGAAGCAGGATATGCCAACGCATTGATACCAACTGATTTGATTGAAAAAAATAGACTCTCTGTCTTGCCTGATGGCAAGGTCAAATACAATGGCCATGTGTTTGACGCAGTCGCATTCCTGAATCCTCAGTACAGCAAAGAAACCACTTTGAAATTTTTGGAAGAATTGGTAAATAAAAAAGGAAAGCTGCTGATAGAAGGTTCGGCAACCAACGATTTTATGGGCAATGATATTACAAAACGGGTAGCTAACCTGCGTAGTAAAGTAGTGGCAGATTCGTTCATTGAGGCCAATATGTCTAAGCTCGGAATTGTAAAAAATAAAGTGTTTTCGGGTTGTAAAAATACCGATGGCTCACTTGTATTTACGGATTTCAATTCATTAAAAACAAATCAATTGACCAACTTTTCATTCCAATCAAACGGAAATACATTTTCAGGTACCTATACCGGAATGATTGCCATTCAATTGGACAAGAGTGGGGCCAATTTGGAAAAACTTGCCGCAAATGGATTTTTCGAGCTAAAGAAAAACGGTGAAGCCATTCTTACTTTGGAAAAACCTACTGACTTGTTTTTATCAAAATCCAAAAAAGGAATTTCCATTCAATTGGTAGATAAATCCCATTCAATCAAAGTAATACAAAATAGGCTCTAAATTTTTATCACGATTAATACTTTCTATATGAAAAAGAATGCTACGATTGTTTTGTTTTTTTTATTAATTGCCAATAGCTTGTTTGCGCAATTAAGTACTGTTTCTTATGCAACAGCAGGAAATACATACGCACAAACATTTGATGGATTATCATCTTCCTCGAGTGTTACCCTTTTCACAAACGGGGCTAGTGCCAATAGCAATCCTTTGGGTCCTTATGACTTATCAGTCTCGCCAACCAATGTGGCTGGATTAGCTGGTTGGCAAGTGTACAGGATTGCCGGAACTACTGCCGCAAATGGCACCTTGACCTTGGGCTTATCCAATGGTAGCTCTACAAGTGGCAACTTTTTCAACCTTGGTGCAACATCATCTTCCGATAGGGCGTTGGGATTGCTTAATGCGTCTACCTTAAGTACTGCTGCCATAGGTTTGGTATTGACAAATACAACTGGTAGCACGCTTACCTCTTTTACAGTTGCATTTACAGCTGAACAGTGGCGGCAAAATACAGGTACCAATACCTTCACGTTCAAATACGCGATGGGTTCAGGTGCCTCTTTCAATGATATATCAACACCTACCACATTTACAACAGCAAGCACAGGTAATTTTAGTAATCCCAACACGGGTAGTGCTGTTGCGCTTGATGG
>JAIXOS010000012.1 GCA_027486695.1 Chitinophagaceae bacterium
CAGATAGTACCAATAAAAATGCATTTGAAAGTGTTGTCAAAAATTTCAGTACACAGTTAACAGATATAGAAAGCAATGTATGTATTGCCAATAGTAATGGTATAAGTAATTACTTTTTTAAAGTGCCAGAAGACTCTGATTTGGTGAGCTACAAAAGCGATACCAATCAATTGGCTATTTTTTGGGAAAAGTATAAATACTTTGTCTTAGTTGGTTTATTGATTTTGGTGTTGTTGGGCTTCTTATTTGTTCGTAGTAAGGTAAAAGAATCGCAAGCAACCTTTAAAGATTTGTAGTAACAAAAAACATCATCCTAACAATTATGGCTCGTTGTGCACTACATAAAATGGCATTAGCCGGTGCTTTTAGCGAAGAAAAGCTAAAAGAAGTGGAAGAAATTGCCGAGGTGTACAGTTATGCACCCATAAAAACTGCTTTAAACTTTGGCTTTCTACAAAGGAAAGAATATGTAGCTTTTTTAGAAAGCCAAGGTTTTCAATTTATCAATGTTAGGGAAGAGGAATTGGAGCCGGTGTATATTGAACAGTGCGATATCAGCCACATGAACTCTTTTCTGTATTTGCCGCTGAGAAAAGATGCTTCCGGTACATTGCTTATAGCTGTGGCCGACCCGTTAGATGAAAAACTCGAAACTAGCTTGATTGTAAAATTTAAATGTCAAGTGAAGTTTGTAGCTTCATCGGATTTGGATATTACGTGGGTAGCACACAAGCTAAGAGGTGGTTTTTTTGTGAAGGAAGCTGTTTTTGGATTGATGAAGAAAGATCCGGAAAGTTCGGGACTAATTACTTTTACTGATGCGCAATTGTATTTCATCTTCGGATTTATTGCGCTGTTTTGCATCATGCTTATTTTTTATTTTGCACCTACCATTATTGTTATCAACTTACTGTCGAGCCTGTTTTTTCTGTTTTCAATTTTATTTAAACTTTATTTGGCACTTACCGGTTCTAAGTCAGAATTGAAAGATGTGGTATCAAAAGAAGAAATAAAAAACGTAAACGAAGCCACATTGCCTGTATACACCATCTTGCTTCCGGTTTACAAAGAAGATAAGTTGATTAGAAAGCTTATATGGAATTTACGAAGTTTAGATTATCCCAAAGGAAAGTTAGATGTAAAGTTGTTGATTGAAGAAGATGATGACAAAACCTTAAATGCAGTTCGTAACCTAGATTTCCCAGCCAACTTTGAGGTAATTGTTGTTCCGTTTCACATGCCTAAAACAAAACCCAAAGCTTGTAATTACGGATTGTTCTTTTCACGCGGCGAATTTTTAACTATTTACGATGCGGAAGATGTACCTGATAGCGACCAATTGAAAAAAGTGGTTTGTCAGTTTCGTAAGTTGCCCGATGAATTTGTGGTATTACAAGGTGCGCTGAATTATTTTAATAAAAACGAAAATTTCCTTACGCGTATGTTTACGTTGGAATATTCGTATTGGTTCGATTATATGTTATCAGGATTAGAAACATTGGATATTCCCATTCCATTAGGGGGAACATCCAACCATTTCAAGCTAGGGAAATTGATAGAACTAGGAGCCTGGGATCCGTTTAACGTAACAGAAGATGCCGACTTAGGATTGCGCGTATACGATAAGGGCCTAAAAGTAGGGGTAGTGAATAGTACAACATTGGAAGAGGCAAACAACGAATTTTTTAATTGGATTCGTCAACGTAGTCGTTGGATTAAAGGCTATATGCAAACTTATTTGGTGCATATGCGCAATCCGGCAAAACTTGTGCGTAAAGTAGGTTGGAAAGGCTTTTTTGGGTTCAACTTTTTCATTGGCGGCACCTCTTTTACATTTTTATTATATCCTATACTATTAGCCTTCTTTGTATTATACCTTATTTTCCGTTTTTCTGCTGTTCGGCAAGTGTTTCCGGATTGGGTATTGTACATTTCCATTTTTAATTTCATTGCAGGCAATGTATTAATGATTTATGTAAATATGCTAGCCGTGTTTAAAAGACGGTATTATGAGCTGATTTTATATTCTGCCTGTAATCCAATTTATTGGCTAATGCATTCAAGAGCGGCATACAAAGGTTTGTGGCAATTGATTACCAAGCCTTTTTATTGGGAAAAAACCAACCACGGTTTAAGTAAATTATCATCAACTAGTGCAGTAGTAACACCGGAATAAATGAAGAAAGTAGCAAAACTATTTTTAAATGGCTTTTTAGCATTAGGCTTGCTAGTGTACTATCTTTTTTTATCATGGATAGTACACCGAACATCGTACGAACATCCTGAAAGCTTGTTTTTTGCTGAAAAATTGAAAATATTGTTCGAAAATCCGGACAGTACATTAATTACCTTGGGCACAACCTTCCCAACGTTGGTGTTTTTTTCTACGGCTATTTTTATTCCATTTGGTTATTTGTTCGCACCGATTGTAGCATCAATAGCACTTACTACCTTACTTTTTTACATCATTTTAAACGATATAAAGTCCGATGGCCAAATGTCGCTCAACATCGCAGTGCCCATAATGTGCTTGTTGTTCGTATTTCATCCGGGTCTTATCTATACCGCAATTTCGGGTAGGGGGGTAGCAGCTATTTTGTTGTGTTTTTATCTACTCATGCGTAGTTTATTTCAGTATTATAGAACACAAACCACCTTTTATTTATCTATGGCAAGTATTTACCTTACTTGCTTGGTTTTTTGTAATTATCATTTTATTTGGCTGCTGTTGGCTTTTTTCCCTTTTATTGTATTGGTTTCGTTGGAGGGTTTGAAAATTAACAAAGATCAACCACAGGCATTGCAGTATTTAGATTCGGTAAACAATACCTCTCAACGCAGAAAATTGGTAAATAGAACCACTGCTATTTATGTAATTGTATTTTTATTGCCCTTGGGAGCTTTGTATTTGTTTAGAACGTTGAATCAAACCCATGCCGGCGACCCCACTTATTTTATGACTAGCCAATATGCCAATTGGCATGTTTTGGGCGATATTCCAATTGGTGAATTACTAGCAAGAGGCGTAACCGAAAATGTAAGTGAGCAAACCCAATTGGTATTCCAAGTGTATGCTTTGCTTTTGAATCCTTTGTTAATTGTAGCCATATGGTATTTTAGAGGTAAATTGTATGAACTACTTACCTTATTGGCTCCTTTTTTACTAATGAGCATCGTTTTAGTCAACAACATCAATTACTTAACAGTAGAGTATTATTTAATGATCTTAGTGTTGGGGTTGTTAGGTTTGAGCTTGTATTCCAAAAATAGATTTTCACCTAAAGTAACTTGGTTTATTATTTACACAGCTGCCTTTTTGAATGTTTTTGGAGGTATCTTTTATTTCCACAGAAGTGTAGATCCGTTTGAGCAGCATTTTTTTGCGAAGCTAAAAGACTATAAAGCTTGGATAGGGGAGAAAAAAATAACAGAAGAAGCACAAGTAGCTGCCTATATTTCGTCGGTGGCTACTGCCAATCGAAAAATATTGATTGATGATGCGGCGGCTTTTGCTATTATAGCCCACATGCGTAATACCAATGCTGCAGTACTTCCTACCAATAAAAACTATATCACCATTGTAGAAAATCCTGAATTAGGCGTATCTTTTTTGTGTATTGCGAAGGATAACAATTCCATGAAAAACTTTTCGGTACTTAACTCTTACAATCTAGAGCAAATGTCGGTGCGCAATTCGTTTACCACCTTGTTGATGTACCAAACAGAACATTGGGCTATATATCGCATTGTGTCTAATAAAGGCTAAATAATACTCTTTGTACTATGTAGCGTGCCGTTGTAATACTATCAGCACGTTGACTTGTACAAAAGCGTTCATCTAACAGTACTTTAGCGTAGGAAGCGACTAACAGTTTGGTTGATACAGGTTAGCTGTTTTTTAACCTGCCCAGCCTTCTCTATCAAGGCTACGATATTGAATAGCTTCTGCTAAGTGTTCCGGACGTATATTGGGTGAGTCGGCTAAGTCGGCAATGGTTCTGCTAACTTTCAAAATCCTGTCGTAAGCACGGGCGCTTAAATTCAATTTTTCCATTGCTTTTTTGAGCAAGGTTTCGCCAATTTTATCAATCACGCAAATTTCCCTAAGTAGTTTACTTGTCATTTGTGCATTAGCATACAGCCCTTCGTAATTTTTGTAGCGTTCTGATTGAATGCCTCTGGCTTGAATGACGCGCTCCCTAATATTGGCAGATGTTTCGCCTTTTGTGTGGTTATTCGTTAGCTCGCTAAATGCAACGGGGGTTACTTCTACATGTAAATCTATTCTGTCTAGTAAGGGACCGCTGACCTTGTTTAAATATTTTTGTACAGCGCCACCCGGGCAAGTGCAGCTTTTTTCCGGATGGTTGTAAAAGCCGCAAGGGCAGGGGTTCATACTTGCAATAAGCATGAAATTAGCCGGAAAGTCGATAGCCATTTTAGCACGGCTAATGGTAACCCTTCTTTCTTCCATTGGTTGGCGCATGACCTCCAAAACAGTACGTTTAAATTCGGGTAATTCGTCTAAAAACAAAACACCATTGTGTGCTAGTGAAATTTCACCGGGCTGTGGTACACCGCCGCCGCCTACCAAAGCGGCATCGCTAACGGTATGGTGTGGGCTTCGGAAGGGGCGTTTGCTGATTAAAGACGCATTTTCGGGCAATTTGCCGGCCACACTATGTATTTTGGTGGTTTCCAATGCTTCTTGTAAGCTTAGGGGAGGCAAAATAGTAGGTAAACGTTTGGCCAACATGGTTTTACCAGCACCGGGAGGGCCTATCAAAATAGCATTGTGTCCTCCGGCAGCGGCAATTTCAAGGGCTCTTTTGATGTTTTCTTGCCCTTTTACTTCACTGAAGTCAAAGTCAAATTCGTATTGGGTGTTAAAAAATTCTTCTCTTGTATTAACCGATACCGGTGCTAGGTGTGCCTCATTTTGAAAAAATCGAACCACTTCATCAATATGGTCAACGCCGTATACCAACAAATTGTTGACCATGCCGGCTTCCCTCGCATTTTTTTTAGGTACAATGAGTCCTTTGTAACCGTCTTTACGGGCTTGAATGGCGATGGGCAAAGCACCTTTCACTTCGTTTACAGTGCCATCTAGGCTCAATTCGCCCATAATTACATAGTCTTTCAAGCGTTCCGGCTGTTCTATTTGTCCGGTAGCTCCCAAAATACCAATTGCGATAGGTAAATCGAAAGCAGCCCCACGTTTGGTAATATCGGCGGGTGCCATGTTCACTACCAATTTGGTGCGTGGCATATCGTAACCATTGGTTTTAATGGCACTTTCTATTCGTTGCAGGCTTTCTTTTACTGCAATATCGGGCAAACCAACGATGTAATATTTTAAATCGCCACCGCCCACATTGACTTCTATTGTAATGGCAATAGCCTCTACACCATATACTGCACTGCCAAACGTTTTTACCAGCATTATGAATTATAATTAAGCAATAAATGTAAAATAAACGGTATTGGATTCCAAATTAATTGCCAAAAAAGTAGATTATTGCCTATTATTTTGTTCAATAGTATCGAAAAGTGGTATTCGTATTGCTGAATGAGGATGGTACTGTTGAATGGTGCCAACGCCCATGCAGCTCAATAGTAGTACTGGCCTCTGGCTCATCATCTTCAAAGGCTACCGTGTAGCCGCTTTGTGGGTTGTAGCATTATAGCGCATTGAGTAAATCAACAACACCTTCGCGCTGTAAAATGAGGTAACCTAAGCGGTCGTTGCTGATGCCATTTTTGAGTTGGTAATGAAAGGTTAATTGGTTGTTGGTTACGCAGGTTTCAAAATACTTAAACTGAATGTTGGTATATTGTTGCAAATGTGCCCCAATTTCGTAGAGATGTGTAGACAAAATAAATATGGCAGTGGGCATTTTTCTCAATCCCTCTACTACGGCAGTACTACATTTCATTGCATCTTGTACATTGGTGCCCTTGAAAAGTTCGTCAATTAAAATCAACCATTTTTTGCCATCACTAATTTGCTGAATGGTGTTTTTCACCCGTTGTACTTCATTAAAAAAATAGCTTTCGCCTTTAATTAAATTATCGGCTACATGAATATTGCTCAGCAGTCCATCAAAAAAACAAAGTTCCATTTGTTGGGCAGGTACGCCCATGCCAAGATGCGCTAAATAAACCGCAATACCCACTGCTTTGATGAACGTGCTTTTTCCTGCCATATTGGCTCCGGTTAAAAATAAAAAATTGCTTTGTAGCGAAAATTGCACCTCGTAGGCAGTAGGTTGGTGTAGTTGTAAGTGATACAATCCACTAATGTGCAAATAGGGCTCGGGGGTATTAAGGAAGTTGGGAAAACAAAATTGGTGTTGTTGACAAGCGGTAGCCAAACTAAGGTAGGCATCCAAAGTATGGTACAGATGTATGAGTAAAAGCATACTTTGTTTGAAATGATGCCGCAAAAAATAAGCTGCTTGTAACACTTGAACCGGCGTTAGTAGTGCAGATTTGGGCAATGCTAGCATCCTTTGCACTTGCGGTATTTGCAAGCAATTTACTATTTGGTTGCGCCAAGCAACTATTTGGTTATTGTTGGCATTTTGCAATAAATGAGCAATGTCTTGCCAACCATGCAAAAACTGTAGGGTATGTTCTACGGTGTATTTCGTTAGTGAATAATCGGTGCGCTGCAATAGTTGATAGGCGGTAGCTTGTAGGCTTCCTATGCGCGCAGGATAGGGCGATACCGGTGTTTCGTAAAATTTTTCCAAAACCAAAATGGTTCCATTGGTGATGGTGTTGGTGGGCCATTTGGGTAGTAGGGGTATTAAAAATTGCAGGGTTTGTTGCCGATTGATAATCTCGTCTAGGGTTGCCAGCGGACTTTGCAACAGTTGTTTGAGTACGTCGCGTCCACCATTGGTATGGGTATGGTTTAAAAAGTGAAAAACCGATTGTTCTTCGGCACTGTGCACAATGGCTAAGTCGTGTAAGGTGGTTTTATCTATTTGCATAAAATGGTAAAAACAAGCAAAAGTGTTTCTGAAAAAATATACAACAAAGGTATAACCACCCTACAACCGAGCCTATATAAACAGTAAGCCATGTATTCAGTATCGGTTTACGACCGGTTAAACGACAAACGTTGTCCTTTAACAGATTCATCAAACTGCCCATTTCCATAAACTAAGTGGCCATTAACAAAAGTATGTGTAATAGTGGCGGGCATTTGCATACCATTGAGTGGGCTCCAACCGCATTTGTGTAAAATATTAGCGGGTTGAATAATTTGCGGTTGTTCCATATTTACCAATACCAAGTCGGCAAAATAGCCTTCGCGGATAAAGCCCCTTTCGCTAATTTGGAAGCAGGTAGCAACTGCATGACTCATTTTTTCGGCTACCTTTTCAATGGTAATTGCTCCTTGCTGCACGTAATGAAGCATTAGTTGTAAGCTATGCTGCACCAAAGGCAAACCCGCATGGGCATGTTCGTAGTCTTCTTGTTTTTCGTCCCAGGTATGTGGTGCATGATCGGTGGCAATAACGTCTATTCTGTCGTCGAGGAGAGCTTCCCAAAGTGCTGCTTTGTTGTGCGGAGCTTTAATGGCAGGATTGCACTTAATCTGATTGCCTAGAGTGGCATAATCGTCGCTTGTAAAGTGTAAATGGTGCACACACACTTCGCAGGTAATGCGTTTGTCGGAAAGGGGCAGCATATTGCCAAACAGTTGCAGTTCGCGGGCTGTGGTAATGTGCAAAATGTGCAAACGGGTATTGTATTTTTTGGCAAATTGTACTGCCTTAAACGACGATTCAAAACAAACTTCTTCATCGCGGATGATTGGGTGATCGGCGGCGGTTAAAGGCGTGCCGAGTTGTTTGCGTTTTTCCAAGTTGGCTTTAAACATACTTTCCTCTTCGCAGTGCGTAGCTATCAGCAATTCCGACCCAGCAAACAGTTTTTCCAAAATCAGGGGGCTTTCTACCAATAAATTACCGGTGGAGGAACCCATAAATATTTTAACGCCACAAATGTCGTTTTTGCGAGCATTGGTTTTCATCACTTCCTCATAATTATCGTTCGAAGTGCCCATGTAAAAAGAATAATTGGCTAACGAGGTTTGCTGACCTATGGCATATTTCTGTTCCAATAATTCGTGGGTAAATGCCGGTGGATTGGTATTGGGCATTTCCATGAAGCTAGTAGTACCACCTGCTACTGCCGCTTTGGCTTCGGTATAAATATTGGCTTTGTGGGTAAGGCCGGGTTCTCTAAAATGCACTTGGTCGTCTATTACGCCGGGTAGCAAATATTGGTTGCTGCCATCTATTTCTATCACACCCTCAGTTAGTTCTATATGGGGGGCTATTTTTGCTATTCGGCCATTTTTTATCAATACATCACCATAGGTTTTGGTGCCTTCGTTTACTATGCACGTATCTTTTATCAAATAACTGTTCATGTTGCTTTATTTTTGGAAAATTAACACGGCAATTTTATGAAATGTTTGTCTAATACACTCCTTTTTATTTTGTTTTTGGGAACAATTAACGGATATGCGCAAGCTGATTTTATTACCAATGGCAGTAGGCAATATGATATCATTGACCGATTACAAGTGCTTTTGGGCAACGACTCAGTACTTAATTTTTCTTCTGTTAGGCCCCTTGATAGACGAGTAATAACTGAACGGCTAGCGCACCTACAAAGTGCCCTTGCAGCCAAGCACATTCGCTTAAGTAAAGCCGATCAATACAATTTGCAATTATTATTGCAGGATAATTTTGAATGGACACCCAATGCACCTATTGATACAGCCCTACCCATAAAACAACTTTTTAGCCAACATGCACTTACCCATACAGCACAGTTTGGCATTGGTAAAAAAGATTTTTCATTATTCATCAATCCCGTTGGTGCTTATCAAACCGGTAGCGATAACCAATTAGCACAGCACACCTTTTTAAATACCCGTGGTTTTTATTTGCGCGGCAAGCTTGGCAAAAACATTGGTTTTTATAGCTACTACCGTACGCAGCAGGAGCGCAATCCGCTATATGTTCAGCAGTATGTGCAGCAATACAATGCGGTGCCTGGTGTGGGCTATTTTAAAAAAATGGCCGAAGGGGGGTACGATTATTTTGATGGAAGGGGCGGTATTACTGTGCGTGCAAGCAAAGGAATTGACCTAGCTTTTGTGTACGATAAAGTATTTATTGGCGATGGCTTCCGTAGTCTTATTTTGGCCGATGGCAGCCAAAGCTATTTGCACTTGAAACTCAATGCGCGCTTTTGGAAGTTTAATTACCACAACATCTTTGCCGAGCTGACTTCGGCATTTAAACCCACCCTTGAGGGCGACTTTTTGCGACCTAAAAAATACATGGCCTTCCATTACCTCGACTTTCAGTTAACCAAACGCATCAATATTGGGTTTTACGAAAACGTCATTTTTGGCCGCCAAAACGGTTTTGATTTTAACTACCTCAACCCCGTAATTTTTTACCAAACAGCACAGCAGCAATTGGGCAGTCCCGATAAGCTAACACTCGGCTTTAATGCCAAAGCCAATGTGGGCAAACGTACACAGCTATACAGTCAGTTGGTAATCAACGAATTTTTGATCAACGAAATACTCCATTACCGCAATGGTTTTTGGAGCAACAAACAAGCATTGCAAGTGGGCGGTAAAATGGTCAACTTTTTGGGCGTGCCTAACTTAGATGTGCAAGGCGAAATAAACCTTATTCGTCCATTTGTATATAGCCATCGCGATTCGGTAGGTACTTTTTCGCATTACAATCAGCCACTTGCCCATCCGTTAGGGGCCAATTTGAAAGAGTTCATCGCTATTGTAAAGTACCAACCTATTCCAAGGCTACACTTGTTAGGCAAATTGATATACACACGTCAGGGCCTTGATAGTGCCAATCGCAATTTTGGTAGCAATATTTTTCGTTCCTACAACGATAACCAAGGCATTTTATACGGCTACAAAACAGCGGGAGGCAAGCTAAGTACCATTTTAATTGCTTCGTTACAGGCCGCTTACGAAGTATTGCCCAACATTTTTCTAGATGCCAATGTGTTTTTGCGCAACCAGAAAATAGCTGGGCAAGTTCCTTTCAATAGCCAATTGGTTTCGTTAGGACTAAGGGTAAATATGCAACGCCGCAATTTTGAATTTTAGAGGAGTAAATAAATTAACGGATGATGTTTTAGGTAAAGTCAAATAGCTTTTCGGCGTTTATAGTTGTATGAGCAGCGTATCTTAATCATCATTGAATATATCATTTATGTCTATTGAATATTTTGCCAATAATGTTATAAATCGGGGTTCGTTTTTAAACTTTTCGTAAACATTTTTTGCGTGTCTTAAAGTGTTTGCATTGCTACCTCTTGCTAATGCAATATTGAGGTTTAAATAAAATTCGTTTGGTTTGTTTTCACAAGCATATATTTCAGCTAGAGTAGCAAAATATGAAGGTTCGCTTGGGTCTAAATCAATTGCTTTAAACGCGTCTTTATATGCGTTTTCATAATTGTTAAGTTGCCGCATAATGTCAGCTCGTGCATTGTAGGCATTAGCTGAATTGGGATTGATTGTGTTGATAATGGTAGAAAGAATTCCTATGGCTTCTTCGTGTTTTTTACTAGTTTGAAAAAGCCACGCTTTATTGTAAAGTGACCATTCGGCTTGCGGTCTTAGCTGTAAAATAATGTCTAAGCTGTGACTCGCTTCGCTAAATCGAGATTCGCCGA
>JAIXOS010000286.1 GCA_027486695.1 Chitinophagaceae bacterium
AAAAGGTGTATTACAAGCAAATGCAGAAAATACGTTGCACTTCAGTATTGATGGTCCAGGAAGTATTGCAGGCGTAGATAATGCTAATTTGAAAGATACCGCTACTTATGTTTCCAATGTACGTAATGCATGGAATGGTCGTGCTTTAGTGGTAATTAAAAGTGGTAAAAAAGCAGGTGCCATAAAATTAACCGTAAGTGCACAAGGACTTACAAGCGAAACGATTACTGTTAATGTCAAATAATTTTTCCAATTGATTAAATATATAAAATGAAAATAGGTTTATTCGGTATTGGATTAGAAGCTTATTGGGAACAGTTTCCTGGTTTAAAAAACCGCTTAGAGGGCTACTTGAATGTGGTTGAAAATAAGATTGCAGCTATCCATGACAATGTTGTAAATGTTGGTTTGGTGGATAATGTAGATAAAGCCTTTGCTGCAGGTCACACTTTTCGGCAACAAGAGGTAGATATTATTTTCTTGTACGTTACTACTTATGCTTTATCATCTACCGTATTGCCTGTTGTACAACGTGCAAAAGTACCAGTCATTATTCTAAACTTGTCGCCAAAGGCCGCTATTGATTACGCAGCATTCAACAACATGCAAGACAGAACGGCTATGACGGGTGAATGGTTGTCGTATTGTTCTGCTTGCCCTGTGCCTGAAATAGCCAATGTATTTAATCGTGCAGGCATCAAGTTTCATCAGGTAACAGGCATGTTGCATGATGATGAGGAATGTTGGCAAGAAATATTTGCATGGGTGGAAGCCGCAAAAGTGGCCCATACATTAGCATACAATCGAATGGGTTGTATGGGGCATTATTATAGTGGTATGCTAGACATCTACACAGACCTTACCAAAATATATGCTCACTTTGGCGGCCATATTGAATTGATAGAAGTAGAAGAATTAGCTGTTTTAAGAAAGGAAATACCACAGCAGGCGATAGATGAAAGAGTAGCGTTGTTTTATGAGGTATTTGATGTGCAACAAGATTGCCCATTGGACGAATTGCAACGTGCCGCTAAAACATCCCTTGCATTGGATGAACTTGTAAAACAGTACCAGCTTGGTTCAATGGCTTACTACTATAAAGGTACTGGAAATTTTGATAATGAAGATACCATTAGTTCCATTATTCTCGGTAATTCACTGCTCACCGCTAACCATATTCCTGTCGCAGGAGAATACGAAATAAAGAATGCCATTGCTATGAAAATAATGGACAGCTTTAATGCAGGTGGTTCATTTACTGAATACTATGCGATGGATTTTAAGGACGATGTAGTGCTCATGGGGCATGATGGTCCGGGCCATATTGCCATTGCCGAAGGCAAAACAAAAGTACGTCCTTTAAAAGTGTATCATGGAAAGGTCGGCAATGGCCTAAGCGTGGAAATGAGTGTGAAACATGGGCCGGTTACGTTATTATCGGTTGTAGAAGGTACCAATGGAAAAATGTTGTTGCTAGTAGCCGAAGGCGAAAGTGTACCGGGTGCTATTTTAGAAATAGGCAACACCAACAGTCGTTACAAATTTGCATGCGGTGCGAGGAAGTTTGTAAACGATTGGAACAGTTATGGGCCTGCTCATCACTGTGCAGTAGGGGTGGGGCATATTGGTTTTAAAATTGAAAAATTAGGCGAGTTGCTGAATATGCAGGTAGTTAAAGTTTAATGTGGGATTGGTTAAGGAATTGTCACAGTAGATAGCAATGCTGCTTAACAAGGCTTAAGTATTACAATTTGATTTGGTTCACAAATTGGTGAAAATGCAAAGCAATATTAAAAGTCATAAATGAAAAAAATCATTACAATTTTCTTTTTACTTACAGCTTTAGTAGGGAATAGTCAGGGCAAAACGAAGAAAGAAGCAGATTATGTAAGCAATCAACCTCTTCGGTATCGCCAAACGTTTACTAAATATATGACACAGAACAACGCTACTGCTACTATTCCAAGTGAAAATATCAATGACCAATTGTTTTGGTTAAATAATGATACAGCGCTTTCTGATACGCATGCAGCTTTTAGAGGGATATTTTCATTAGATAAAACCACCAATGTTGTATTTCAAATTGCTGGTGCTTCATGGTATGTGATTTGGTTGGATGGCAAATATTTTTATGAAGGCCCTGATCGTTACAGCCCCGACTTTCCCGAGTATCAAAAGAAGGAAATGACGATTAGTGCTGGCAAGCATTGCATGGCTATTCAAGTACATTATGAAGGTGTGAATACAAGGATTCTCAAAGCCATTCCGCCATTTTTGTATTGCAAAATCTTATCCGAGAAACAAGAAGTTCCGATTGATTGGAAATGCACACAACTAAAAGGATACCTGTCTAATTTTAAATTGATAAACAAACAATTAGGATGGGTAGAATGGGTTGATACGCGACAACTACAGTTAAATTGGCAACAACTAAATTTTAGCGATACGGGTTGGACATCTCCCAAAATAGTCAATCGAAAACTTGGTACTTTTTCAGCTTCAAAAATTTCAAATGTAAATTCCACAGAAATTAAACCTACGCAGATTGCAAGTGGTATGCTAGCTGAGATGTATGGCTATGAAAAAGATAATATATCAGCAAGTTTTTTTCTTCGTGATTTAGAGTGTAAAAAAGTTCCAGCTCAAGGTATTTGGCGTCGTTATGATTTAGGTCGTGTTCGTATTGCTAGACCTAAGTTTGTTTTAGATCTTCCCAAAGGCGCAGTGGTTGAATTTGCATACAGCGAACAATTACAACATGGTAGGGTATCACCTTGGATCACCTTGTCTACAAGCGACTCCTACAATTTAGATCATTTTGTAGCGAGGGGCGGTAAGCAAGAGTTTTTCCCACTTACACCCAAAGGAGGTAGGTTTATGGAAATACATATTCTAGCACCAAAAGATAACATTCATTTTATTTCCGAAGTAGTGCTAGATCGTTGTTATTACAATCAAGTTCAAGGTAGTTTTATGTCTAACGATTCATTGTTGAATAAAATATGGAAAGTTGGAATCAATACTTATTTATCCTGTGCCGAAGATGCATTGATTGACAATCCGACTCGTGAAAGAGGGCAGTGGTTGGGTGACGTAGGAATTGTAGGCTTAAAAGTGGGCTCAGTCGGATTCTCCGATTTAAAAATCATTCGCCGTGGGCTTATTCAATCTGCACAATGCGCAAGACAAGATGGAATGGTAGCAGGTCTTTGTCCAGGTGGCAGTAGTTATCTTTCATCTTACGCTGCACAATGGGTACCTGCTTGTTTAGATTATTGGCGCATATCTGGTGACAAGTCCATTCTAGAGGAATTATATCCTGCCGCAGAAAAAAATATGGAAGCATTTTCGAAATTTTTAGGGAAGGATGGTATTGAGAAAGGTGCCGGTT
>JAIXOS010000125.1 GCA_027486695.1 Chitinophagaceae bacterium
CAATGGCACAGATGGCATGCGTTTTAGTCTTGTAAGTCGCGATTTAATTGCCGATAGTATTGAAAGTATGTGTGGTGGTTTTTATTACGATGGCTTAATTACCATACCCGGTTGCGATAAAAATATGCCAGGTGCAATCATAGCAATGGGGCGTTTAAATCGCCCTTCAATTATGGTATACGGCGGTACCATTGCTGCCGGCCATTACAAAGGCGAAGAGTTGAATATCATTTCATCTTTTGAAGCTTTGGGTAAAAAATTAGCTGGCACCATTACACCCGAAGATTTTAAAGAAGTGATTAAACACAGTTGCCCTGGTGCAGGTGCTTGTGGCGGTATGTACACAGCCAATACTATGGCATCGGCTATTGAAGCAATGGGTATGAGTTTGCCCTATTCTTCATCTAGCCCAGCTGTTAGCGAAGCCAAACGTAATGAATGCTTAGATGCAGGAAGAGCCATAAAAGTATTGCTTGAAAAAGATATCAAGCCTAGAGATATCATGACCAAAAAGGCATTTGAAAATGCGATTAGAACCATCATGATTTTTGGCGGTAGCACCAATGCTGTATTGCACATGATTGCAATGGCAAAAAGTGTAAACGTAGATATTTCTTTAACCGACTTCCAACGCATCAGCGATAGTACACCCGTATTGGCCGATTTTAAACCAAGCGGTAAATATTTATGGCAAGACTTACCACAACATGGTGGTGTACCTGCTGTGATGAAATACTTGCTGAACAAGGGTTTGCTGCATGGCGACTGCTTAACTGTAACAGGTAAAACCATTGCTGAAAACCTAGCCGATGTTGAGCCAATTAATTTTGAAACACAAAAAATCATTTATCCTTTAGAAAGTCCTCTTAAAGTTACCGGCCATCTACAAATTTTATATGGCAACTTGGCGGAGAAAGGTAGTGTTGCAAAAATTAGCGGCAAAGAAGGAGAACGTTTTGAAGGACCAGCAAGGGTATTTGATGGTGAAAAAGATTTGGTTGCAGGCATTGCAAGCGGTAGAGTTAAAAAAGGCGATGTGGTTGTTATCAGATACGAAGGTCCTAAAGGTGCACCGGGTATGCCAGAAATGTTAAAACCAACTTCTGCCATTATGGGTGCAGGTTTGGGGAAAGATGTTGCCTTAATTACTGATGGCAGATTTAGTGGTGGATCCCATGGATTTGTGGTAGGCCACATTACACCTGAAGCTTTCGTAGGCGGAACCATTGCCTTGGTTAAAGACGACGACATCATCGAATTGGATGCAGTAAATAACAAAATTATACTTAAAGTTCCAGACGAAGAGTTGGCACTGCGCCGGGCAGCTTGGCAACAACCTGCCTTAAAAGTTACCAATGGTGTTTTATTCAAATATGCCCAATTGGTAAAAGATGCAAGTGAAGGTTGTGTAACCGATGAGGCGTAATTATTTTTTCAAACTGAATTGATTAATAAGATAAACTTGAGGTCACAATTTCCAATCTCAAATCAAGTTAAAACTTAAATGGAACTACAAATCATACAGCAGAAAATATTTGAAATCAGAGGTCAAAAAGTAATATTTGACTTCGATTTAGCTGCTTTGTACGAGGTAGAAACCAAGGTTTTTAATCAATCTGTAAAGAGAAACAAAGAAAGGTTTCCAGAATAATTTATGTTTCAACTTACACGAGAAGAATACAATTCTCTAAGGTCACAAATTGTGACCTTAGAGATAGGAAAAGGTAAGTTTAGCAAGTACAATCCCTATGTTTTCACAGAACATGGCATCACAATGGCAGCGAGTATCATAAAAAGCGAAAAGCTGTCAAAATGAATATTGCTATTGTTCGTGCATTTATTGCTTTAAGAAAATTTGTAGCGCAATACGGTGATATCATAGAACAATTACAGGATTTAAAAGAACGCATTGGTAATCATGACGCACAGTTAAATCAAATTTACGAAGCGATTTAGAATCTACTAGACGAAAAAATAGAGGCGCAGGTTAAAAAAGACAATTGGGTAAATAGACAAAGAATTGGTATTAAAAAATAATAAAACAATAAAATTTCCATTATGGAAACATTAGAACTAAAAGAACAAACAATCACGGCACCAGCTACACAAAGTATCAGCGGTTCAAAAGCAGTACTTGAAGCTTTTATTGCCGAAGGCGTTGATACCATTTTTGGTTACCCCGGCGGTGCGATTATGCCTATATACGATGCTTTGTACGACTATCATGACCAACTAAAACATGTGCTTGTTCGTCATGAACAAGGTGGTATACACGCTGGACAAGGGTATGCACGTAGTTCTGGCAAAGTAGGTGTGGTTTTTGCAACAAGTGGGCCCGGTGCTACAAACTTGGTTACAGGCCTTGCTGATGCCATGATTGATAGTACACCTTTGGTTTGTGTTACGGGTCAAGTGTTTGCACATCTTTTAGGAACTGATGCTTTTCAGGAGGTAGATGTTGTGAATATTACTACCCCGGTTACCAAATGGAATTACCAAATAACCGATGCCAACGAAATTCCTCACATTTTGGCCAAAGCCTTTTTCATTGCCAAATCCGGCCGGCCAGGCCCCGTTTTAATTGATATCAGCAAAAATGCGCAATTGCAAACATTTGAATACAAAGGGTATCAAAAATGTGAGCACATCCGTAGTTATCGTCCAAAACCGATTATACGAAAAAGCTACATCGAAAAAGCAGCCGAACTAATCAATAGCGCACAAAAACCATTCATCCTATTTGGGCAAGGGATTATTTTAGGCAGGGCCGAAAATGAATTCAAAAACTTTATTGAGAAAACCGGCATACCGGCAGCGTGGACACTCCTAGGACTCAGCGCCTTACCAACCGACCATCCACAAAACGTGGGTATGCTGGGCATGCACGGTAACTATGGCCCTAATGTGCTCACAAATGAATGCGATGTATTAATTGCAATAGGTATGCGTTTTGACGATAGGGTTACCGGCAGATTGGATAAGTATGCAAAACAAGCAAAAGTGATTCATTTAGATATTGACCCTGCGGAAATTGATAAAAATGTAAAAACTACCGTGCCGGTGTGGGGCGATTGTAAAGAAACACTGCCACTATTAACAGAGTTGGTAACCGCCAAAAAACACACTGAGTGGTTAAATAAATTTAACGAATACAAACAAAAAGAATTGGATGTCGTTATTCACAACGAACTCAATCCCACTACCGAACAAATGACCATGGGTGAAGTAATTAAAATACTTAACCAAAACACCAATGGCGACGCCATAATTGTAACTGATGTTGGTCAGCACCAAATGGTTGCATCGCGCTATGCTAAATTCAACCAATCAAAAAGCAATATTACATCAGGCGGAGCCGGTACCATGGGCTTTGCACTCCCTGCTGCTATTGGTGCTAAATTTGGGGCACCTAGCCGCACAGTTGTAGCTATCATTGGCGACGGTGGCGTTCAAATGACCATTCAAGAGCTAGGTACGATTATGCAAACCGAAATCAACGTTAAAATTTTAATTTTAAACAACGAATTTCTGGGAATGGTACGTCAATGGCAGCAATTGTTTCACGACAAACGTTACTCTTTTGTAGACATCCAAAGTCCTAACTATGTAATGGTTGCAAATGCATACGGCATTGCCGCTCAAAAAGTAACTTCTAGAAATCAATTGGCCGACGCAATAACCACTATGTTGCAACACGAAGGTTCTTATTTATTAGAAGTAATGGTAGGAAAAGAAAACAATGTATTCCCTATGGTACCACAAGGATGCAGTGTTTCTGAAATACGCCTAAGCTAATTCCATGACGCTCATAAATTTATACTAAATGAAACAAGAATATACCATTACTGTTTATACCGAAAACCAAGTTGGTTTGTTAAACAGAATTGCGATCATTTTTTCACGACGCAAAATCAACATCGAAAGTTTAAATACTTCGCCATCAGAAGCCGAAGGTATTCATAGGTTTACCATCGTTATTAACGAAACGGAAGATGTAGTTCGCAAACTTTGTCGCCAAATAGAAAAACAAGTAGAAGTTTTGAAAGCTTACTACAACACCAACGAGGAAATTATTTGGCAGGAATTGGCATTGTACAAAGTGCCTACTGACGTTATTACCGAAAAAGTAAAAGTAGAACGATTATTGAGAGAGTTTGGAGCGCGTGCAGTTGTTATCCGAAAAGACTATACCATTTTTGAAACTACCGGTCATCGCGAGGAAACCGAAGGACTCATTAATGCGCTTGCTCCTTACGACCTAATTGAATTTGTACGTAGTGCAAGGGTGGCCATCATCAAAGCTAGCAATGGCTTTCACGAAAAATTAAAAGAGTTTGAAGCATACGAACCTGCTGAAGAATTGGCTGAAAATGCATTTTTAAATAACCAAGCGGAAGTATTTTCAATGTAAAACATAACTCATCTAAATTTGCTCATCATTATTTATTAAAAACTCCCCACATACAAAAAGGGGGCAAAAAATCGAAAAATGGCTAATTATTTTAACACACTATCGCTCAGAGAAAAACTTAACCAGTTGGGTGTTTGCGAATTCATGGATAAAAGTGCATTTGCAGATGGTGTTAACGCTTTAAAAGGCAGAAAAATTGTAATTGTTGGTTGTGGAGCACAAGGCCTTAACCAAGGTTTAAACCTGAGAGACTCAGGACTAGATGTAGCTTATGCCTTGCGCCAAGAAGCAATTGACGCCAAAAGACAATCGTGGAAAAGTGCTACTGAAAACAATTCCACAGTTGGCACCTACGAACAACTGATTCCCTCGGCAGATTTGGTAATTAACCTTACACCCGATAAACAACATACCTCTGTTATCAATGCCGTAATGCCATTGATGAAACAAGGTGCTACCCTTTCTTACTCACATGGTTTCAACATTGTTGAAGAAGGTATGCAAATTCGTAAAGACATTACGGTGATCATGGTAGCGCCAAAATGTCCGGGTTCAGAAGTACGTGCCGAATATTTAAGAGGCTTTGGAGTACCAACACTGATTGCTGTGCATCCAGAAAACGACCCCGAAGGAAAAGGTTGGGCTTATGCAAAAGCTTATTGCGTAGGTACAGGCGGACACCGTGCTGGTGTATTAAAATCGTCTTTTGTTGCCGAAGTAAAATCGGATCTAATGGGCGAACAAACAATATTATGTGGTTTGCTACAAACAGGCTCTATTTTATCTTTCGATAAAATGATTGAAAAAGGCATTGAACCTAGCTATGCTTCTAAACTCATTCAATATGGTTGGGAAGTCATTACAGAAGCCTTAAAACAAGGTGGTATTACCGCAATGCTTGATAGGTTATCAAACCCGGCTAAAATAAAAGCCTTTGAAATTTCAGAAGAATTGAAAACCATCATGCGTCCACTGTTTCAAAAACACCAAGACGATATTATGAGTGGCGTATTCTCTTCTACAATGATGGAAGATTGGGCCAATGATGATAAAAATTTACTTACATGGCGTGCTGCAACCGGCGAAACAGCTTTTGAAAAAACACCTGCCGGGGATATCAAAATTAGTGAACAAGAATACTTTGATAATGGTTTATTATTAGTTGCGTTTGTACGTGCAGGGGTAGAATTAGCTTTTGAAACTATGGTTCAATCAGGTATCAAAGCCGAATCGGCCTATTACGAATCATTGCACGAAACACCATTAATTGCAAACACAATTGCCAGAAAAAAACTATTTGAAATGAACCGTGTAATTTCAGATACTGCTGAATATGGCTGCTACCTATTCGACCACGCTTGTAAACCATTATTAGCCAACTTCATGACTACTGTTGAAACAGACATTATTGGTAAAAATTACAACGAAGGCAAAGACAATGGCGTAGATAACATTACACTCATAGCCGTAAACAAAGCCATTAGGTCGCATCAAATTGAAGAAGTTGGTAGTTTCTTAAGACAAGCAATGACCGATATGAAAACAATCAGTTCGGTAGCATAATTCATCCACCAAAGCCCAAGTAATATATTGGAAAATCATTCTAATACTTTATTTAATACTAAAAACATAGCCAATTCCCCTACTTGGGCGGGGGAATTGGATTATGTTGGTGCCGCACTTCGCCTGAAAGGCATCATCAACAAAACACCCTTGCAATTAAATGCAAACCTCTCCAAAAGGTTTCATTGCAATGTGTATTTAAAAAGAGAAGACTTGCAAGTGGTACGCTCATATAAGTTGAGAGGGGCGTATAACATGATGTGTAAACTCCCTTCATCGCAACTACAAAAAGGAGTGGTATGTGCAAGTGCCGGCAATCATGCACAAGGCTTTGCATTTAGCTGCAACAAACTTGGGGTAAAGGGTATTGTATTCATGCCTACTATTACACCAAAACAAAAAATTAACCAAACCAAAATGTTTGGAGAGCAATCAATAGAGGTACGTCTTGTTGGCGATACTTTTGACGATTGTGCAGCCGCAGCAAAAGAATTTACAGCCCATAACAATATGACCTTTGTTCCTCCTTTCGATAATACAAAAATTATTGAAGGACAGGGGACTGTAGGTTTAGAAATACTTGAGGAGGTACCTAATATCGACTATGTATTTGTCCCGATAGGTGGCGGTGGATTGAGCGCAGGCGTAGGTACCTGTTTTGCTACTTACTCCCCAACAACCTCAATTATTGGTGTTGAACCACAAGGTGCACCTTCTATGTTTCAGGCCATTAAAGCAGGAAAACCTGTTACTTTAGAAAGTATTGATCGTTTTGTGGATGGCGCGGCAGTGAAAAGAGTTGGCGATATTACATTTCAATATTGTAAACAAGTTCTTGACCAAATTCATTTAGTACCCGAAGGAAAAGTGTGTACTACCATTTTACAATTATACAATCAAGACGCTATTGTAGTAGAACCCGCAGGTGCACTTACAATTACGGCATTAGATGAGTATGCTGATGCTATCAGAGGAAAAACAATCGTGTGCATTATAGGCGGCGGCAATAACGATATTGACCGAATGCCCGAAATAAAAGAAAGAAGTTTACAATATGAAGGACTTAAGCATTATTTCTTAATTCGCTTTGCACAAAGACCGGGAGCATTAAAAGAGTTTGTTAACGATGTATTAGGCCCGAACGACGATATTACACGATTTGAATACATGCAAAAAACAAACAAAGAATCAGGTCCTGCGTTAGTAGGTATCGAACTAGCAGATAAGTTTGATTATGATGCGCTGATTGAGCGAATGAAGCAACATAGAATAGACTATTCCGATATTCGCAAAAACGACGCGCTTTTTGGATACTTAATTTAATAAAACGTTAAATAAAGATTAACTTTGCACCATTCAAATACGCTGTTTTTAGAATGTTTTAGAAAAAATTTAAAAAATAGCATTTTTATTAGCGAATCGTTAATCAAAAGATAAAAATTTTCGTTTCCTTATAGTGATTAATTCAATTTCTTTAAATATTTTTACAAGCACAATTGCTTGCCATCTTTTGAAAATAAAGATGTGTACCCATTATTTCATTAATTAACAACCACCAATGGCAAGTACTACAGGTTTATACGACCCTTCCTTTGAGCATGATGCATGTGGCATCGGTTTCGTGGCAAACATTAAAGGCAACAAATCGCACCAAATTATTTCCGACGCCCTTACCGTTTTAGAAAATATGGAACATAGGGGCGCATGTGGTTGCGAAGCAAATACCGGCGATGGTGCAGGGATCATGCTCCAAATTCCACACGAATTCTTTTTTGATGAATGTGTTAAATTAGGTTTGCACCTACCCACATGCGGCAATTATGCTGTAGGCGTACTCTATTTCCCTACAGATATTCGCTTGAAAGAAGAATGTAGAGAAATTTTTAATAGAAGTGCAGAAAAACTTGGCTTAGAAATTCTAGCATATAGAAAAGTACCTGTTAATAAATCAGATATCGGGTTTACCGCTTTGTCCGTAGAACCGGAAATGGAACATGTGTTTATTGCTCGTCCGGATCATATTACCGATTTAGACGCCTTTGAACGCAAATTGTTTGTATTAAGAAACTATGCTAGCCATACCATTAATAGTACTGTCAAAAAAGATGCGATTGGATTTTACATTGCCTCTTTATCGCACAAAATTCTTGTATACAAAGGACAACTTACAAGTATGCAAGTGCGTGGATACTTCCCGGACTTGAACGACAAAAGATTGGTAAGTGCCTTTGGTTTGGTTCACTCTCGCTTTGCTACCAACACTTTTCCAAGTTGGAAATTGGCGCAACCTTTCCGTTACATAGCTCACAACGGCGAAATCAATACTTTACAAGGTAATTTAAATTGGTTACGCACAAACGAAAAAAACTTCACCTCTTCGTACTTTACACATGAAGAGATGGACATGTTGCTACCAATCATTTTTGAAGGCCAAAGTGATAGTGCTTGCCTCGACAATGTGATAGAATTACTTACTCTATGTGGCCGAAGTTTGCCACATGTAATGATGATGCTAATCCCTGAAGCGTGGGATGGCAACGACGACATGGATCCTCTGAAAAAAGCATTTTACGAATACCACGCATCCTTTCAAGAACCTTGGGACGGACCGGCCTCTATTTCATTTACCAATGGCAAAATAATTGGTGCTACCCTCGACAGAAATGGTTTAAGACCATCTAGGTACTGCGTAACCAACGACGATAGGGTAATCATGGCGTCAGAAACCGGTGCTTTACCAATAGACCCAACCATTATTGTAGAAAATGGCCGATTACAGCCTGGTAAAATGTTTGTTGTAGACATGGAACAAGGCCGTATTATTAGCGATGAGGAACTAAAACAAACCATCTGCTCGCAGAAACCCTATGCTGAGTGGTTAAATAAATACAAAATTAAGTTAGAAGAATTGCCGGCTCCGCGTGTTATGTTTACACATTTGGAACATGACCAAGTGTTCAAATATCAAAAAGCTTTCGGTTACAGTACTGAGGATTTAGAAACCATTATTACACCCATGGCCGTAGAGGGAAAAGAACCAATTGGGTCTATGGGTACCGATACACCGCTGGCCATTTTGAGCGATGAGCCACAACACCTCAGCGGCTATTTCAAACAGTTATTTGCCCAAGTTACCAACCCTCCTATTGACCCTATCAGAGAGCGATTGGTAATGAGTTTGGCAACTTTTGCCGGCAATAACGGCAACTTACTTGAAGAAGACCCCTTGGCATGCCATAGCGTTGCGCTTAAAATACCTGTTCTTGACAACCATGAACTAGAGAAAATCAGAAGTATCGACACCGGCATTTTTCAAGCCAAAACATTACAAACCTACTTTAGAGCCGATGGAAAACCGGGCTCTTTACAAAGAGGATTAGATCGTTTGTGTCGCTATGCAGTTGATGCAGCACAAGATGGATTTGAATTAATTATTTTATCAGATAGAGCTATTGATAGCGACCACGCTCCTATTCCTTCGCTATTAGCTACCGCCGCAGTGCACCACCACCTAATTCGTAAAGGGTTAAGAGGCGAAGTTGGTATTATGGTTGAAGCAGGCGACGTATGGGAAGTTCACCACTTTGCTTGCTTATTGGGATTTGGAGCTACTGCCATCAATCCCTACTTAGCACTCGCTACCATTAGAGACTTGAAAATTTCTGGTAAGCTAGAAACATCTTTGGAAACAGAAAAATTAAAAAAGAACTACATCAAAGCTGTTTGCGATGGATTATTGAAAGTGTTCAGTAAAATGGGCATTTCCACACTCCAATCGTACCAAGGAGCGCAAATATTCGAAATTGTTGGTTTAAATAAAACTGTAGTAGACCGTTATTTTTCGGGTGCAACTTCACGAATTGAAGGAATGGGCTTGGATGAAATAGCTAAAGAAACACTTGCTAAACACTTCTTCGCATTTAGCAAGCAGGATATTCCGGTTGAAAGGCTTCCGGTTGGTGGTGTGTACCAATGGAAAAGAAAAGGCGAATTTCACCTTTTCAATCCTCAAACCATTCATTTGTTGCAATATTCAACCAAAATGAATGATTATCCTACATTCAAAAAATACTCCAAATTAGTTAACGACCAAAGCGAAAAAGCAGCTACACTCAGAGGCTTGATTGACTTCAAACCAAATAGACCACACATTTCTATTGACGAAGTAGAACCAGCAGAAAATATTTACAAACGCTTTGCTACAGGTGCCATGAGTTTTGGCTCTATCTCTCACGAAGCACACAGTACTTTGGCTATTGCCATGAATCGTTTAGGAGGCAAAAGCAATACCGGTGAAGGAGGTGAAGATCCAATTCGCTTCGAAAAACTTGCGAATGGCGATAGCATGCGTAGCGCTATTAAACAAGTTGCTTCAGCTCGCTTTGGTGTTACAAGTTTGTATTTAACAGAAGCTGATGAACTACAAATAAAAATGGCACAAGGCGCAAAACCCGGTGAAGGTGGGCAATTACCTGGCCATAAAGTAGATGAATGGATTGGTCGTGTAAGACACTCTACACCAGGAGTAGGGCTCATTTCTCCGCCGCCGCACCATGATATCTATTCAATCGAAGATTTAGCCCAGTTAATTTTTGATTTAAAAAATGCGAATCGTGCAGCTCGCGTAAGTGTTAAGCTTGTTTCTAAAGCAGGGGTTGGCACTATTGCGGCAGGCGTTACCAAAGCAAAAGCCGATGTGGTTCTTATAGCCGGTAATGATGGTGGCACAGGAGCTAGTCCTTTAAGTTCAATAAAACATGCAGGTTTACCATGGGAATTAGGTTTAGCGGAAACGCACCAAACTTTGGTTAAAAATAAATTAAGAAGTCGCGTAGTGGTACAAGCCGACGGACAAATGAAAACAGGTCGCGATATTGCTATTGCTGCTCTTATGGGAGCAGAAGAATGGGGTGTTGCTACCGCAGCATTAGTGGTTGAAGGATGTATTATGATGCGCAAATGCCATCTGAACACTTGCCCTGTTGGTGTTGCTACACAAGACCCTGAATTGCGCAAGCGCTTTACCGGCGATGCTGACCATGTAGTTAATTTCTTCAAATTCATAGTGCAAGAATTAAGAGAAATTATGGCCGAACTAGGTTTTAGAACTGTGAATGAAATGGTAGGTCAGGTAGATTGCTTGGTGCAAAAACAAAATATTAACCATTGGAAGTTTAAAAATCTAGATTTATCCCCTATTTTATTCAAGCAACCAGCCGACGAAACTGTAGGACTTTACAATACTGAAGCGCAGGATCATTTAATGAGCGAAGTGCTTGATTGGCAATTACTTAAAGCTGCAACTCCTGCTTTGGAAAATGCAGATAAAGTAACTGCTGAATTCGCAATCAAAAATACTGACCGCACTGTTGGCACTATATTGTCTAACGAAATCACCAAGCGCTACAGAGCACTCGGCCTAGCACCTGATACCATTCGCTTTAAGTTTTTTGGTACAGCAGGTCAAAGTTTTGGTGCCTTTAACACCAAAGGCGTAACGCTTGAATTAGAAGGGGATGCTAACGATTATTTTGGCAAAGGATTGAGTGGAGCCAAACTTATCGTTTATCCATCAAAAAAATCTTCTTTTATTCCTGAAGACAATATTATTATTGGCAATACGGCGTTTTATGGCGCAACTGATGGCGAAGCCTATATTAGAGGAAAGGCAGGAGAACGCTTCAGTGTACGAAATTCAGGCGCTAATGCAGTAGTGGAAGGTGTAGGCGACCACGGTTGTGAATACATGACGGGCGGCAGAGTGGTTATTTTAGGTGATACGGGACGAAACTTCGCAGCCGGTATGAGTGGAGGTATTGCCTATGTGTACGACGTTAAAGGGATATTTGCCAATAATTGCAATCAAGAAATGGTTGATTTAGATCCCGTTGCTAACGACGATATTAACGAATTAAAATCGTTCTTAAGCAATCACTTTACCCACACGGGTAGCACGGTGGCTAAATTTGTTTTAGATGATTTTGATAACCAATTGAAAAACTTTATTAAAGTTTTTCCTAAAGATTACAAAAAAGTACTTTCAGAAAAAAGTGCTAAAACAAAAATCGAAACCGGAAAATAGCATCTCCTTAATCATCAAAATGCTGTTTTAGAAAAGCGAACGAACATTAACAAAAACGTAATACCCTCTAAAAATAATTCAAATGGGCAAACCAACTGGTTTTTTAGAATTTACAAGAGCATACCCTAAAAAACGTTCTGTTGAAGAGCGTGTACATGATTATAAAGAATTTGTAGTGCCCTACAACGATACAGAATTGAATCAACAATCTTCTCGTTGTATGAATTGTGGCATTCCCTTTTGTCATAATGGATGTCCTTTAGGAAATGTAATCCCCGAATTTAACGACGCCGTTTACGACGGCAATTACAAAGAAGCTTACGAAATATTAACTTCTACCAATAACTTTCCTGAATTTACCGGACGAATTTGTCCTGCCCCTTGCGAAAGTGCTTGTGTATTAGGTATCAATCAGCCTCCGGTTGCAATTGAAGAAATCGAAAAACACATCATCGAAATTGCTTTCGAAAAAGGATTTGTTAAAGCCAAAAAGCCGAATTTAAGAACAGGAAAAAAAATAGCTGTCGTGGGAAGTGGTCCTGCCGGACTTGCCGCAGCCGCTCAACTGAACTATGCAGGACATTTGGTTACCGTTTTTGAAAGAGATGATGCCGCAGGTGGTTTATTGAGGTATGGTATTCCTGACTTTAAGTTGGATAAATCGGTGGTAGATAGACGTATTGCGCTTATGGAAGAGGAAGGTGTTGTATTTAAATACAATGCGAATGTTGGTGTTAACATAAGTATTAACGACCTACTCCGCGAGTTCAATGCAATTGTATTAGCTGGAGGAAGTACAGTACCGCGCGATCTTCCTATTCCTGGTAGAGATTTAAATGGCGTATATTTTGCTATGGAGTTTTTAAAACAAAACAACAAGCGAGTGGCCAATAAAAACCCATTTGAAAAAGCGGATATTGAAAGCAATATTTTGCCAAATGAAGTGAAAGCTACCGACAAAAACGTAGTTGTAATTGGTGGTGGCGACACCGGTAGCGATTGCGTAGGAACAAGTAACAGACATGGTGCAAAGTCGGTTACCCAATTTGAACTAATGCCGCGCCCTTCAGAAAGCAGAACGCCTTATATGCCGTGGCCTACTTATCCTATGGTATTGAAAACCACCACTTCGCACGAGGAAGGTGTAGAACGCAAGTGGGCTATTGCAACCAAATCTTTCATTGGTGATGAAAAAGGCAATTTAAAAGCCATTAAAGTGGTTGATTTAGAATGGAAAATTACGGGAGAAGGCAAACCTGCATCATTCGTGGAAATTGCTGGTAGTGAGCGTGATATGCCATGCGAATTAGCTCTCCTAGCCATGGGATTTGTTCATCCACAACACGAAGGTTTAATTACTGAATTAGATGTGGAACTAGACGAACGTGGCAATGTAAAAGCTACAGAAAAAGCCTATCAAACCAATATTAACAAAATTTTTGCCGCAGGCGATATCCGCCGTGGACAAAGCTCGGTTGTTTGGGCAATTAGCGAAGGACGTGAATGCGCAAGAAAAGTAGACGAGTTTTTAATGGGTTCATCTGTTTTAGAATCTAAAGACAATTCTATTTTAAAAGCCATGATTTAATTGTGCTAATAATCTTGAAACAATCCATAGTTTCAAGAAAACCTATATTTATAAAAAAATCCCGAATTAATTATTCGGGATTTTTTTATAAATATACCTTAAAAAATTCTAATTTACCGTTTGTCATACATTTCTGATGTACACCAAGCTAAATGTAGAATTTAAAATAACTGCTACATTTCAATGAAACTATTTCAAAAAAAGTAGCGCTGTGGTAATTACAATTACTGTCAAAAGCATGTAATCAAACCGCTGGGCGTTTTTTTCATAATTCGAAGTCATACGTTAGATGTTTTAGGCATTTCAAATATAAGTGTGTTAATTACACAAACTAATAAATGTGGATAAAACATACAAAAGAAAAAAAAGTTCACAAAATCAACGGCATAATATCACGAAAGTGCAAAAAATGCAACCGTTTTTTTAAAATGTTTGTACAAACTTTGTATCACTCATAAATGAAAAGACCGCATTCGACAAAAAACGTAGAAATCGGAATAAAACGAGGGCTATCGCACCCCTATCATTTATCGAAATAAATTTAATAAAGACCCCTAAAATAAGGTCTTGCAATTGCTATATCCCTAAATGGCCAAGGGGTAGCCGCTAATATAAAAAAGAAAGCGATAGACCAAAACAAGAGTGCTTTCTTGTGTGTAGATGGAGAATTAGCACCTAGCACTTTATGGGCATAAATAATACTACCTACCGATACAAACATACACAAAGGATGTTCTAGTACCCAAAACCTTAAATCTTGGTACTTAACAACATAATCCCACCCAAACTCATTTAATAGGGCTACCCCTTTTTCGCCCATAAAAAATTGATAAATACCTATTGCAAAGTTGATGATAGTAGCTAACACCAATCTGAAACTCCAACGATGATCCGCCTCGTCAAAATTTTCGCCCGATTGTATTACTATTCGTAGCATGTTTAATAGTAGTAATCCTACCATCAACCACCTCAGCAAGCTATGTAAACCAAGCAAACCGTTATACATAAATTTATTTTTAAAATAAAAAACTTCACGCAAAACTATTAATCATCGATATTGGGGTTTTAACCTATCCATCAAAACACAAAATAATTTAGTGCATCCCCGGCAATAAAGCGCGACCTATATCTGCTCTGAACGGCCAAGGTATCGCCAACAACAACAATGCCAAAGCCACTAAATACAATTTAAATGCTACCGCATATTTCTGTACATCAGGCTTATTTTTCTTTAATTGACTATAAGCAGCTGTAATGCATACAACAGATAAAATGGTTAAAAGCGGGTGTTCCATCCAATAAAAGCGGAAAAACCGATTTTTCATGAAACTTTCACCTGCAGGCAATTCTGTTACCAAGATTCCAAAGCGTCCTAATAACAACTGGTAAATGCCAATAAGCAAAGTAATGTGCGAACTAATCAGCGTAAAAAGACCTATTTTTTTGTCTGCACTAAGTAATACAGCATTACTTTTTTTGCTACCAATATAGGTTTTAACAATGGCCGTAACCAACAGAATGAGTATAACCCAACGCAATAAATTGTGTAAATGAACCAATCCTAACTGCATAAATGATATTTTATTAACAAAAATAAAGTTTATTACCCACTAATTTTATTTTACTATCTGAAAATATGGCGTAAATGAACAAAAACGCTCGTTTATTGAACATACTGCCGACAAATCTGTAAAAAGTTTATATTGCAAAAGGTTTTCTGCAATTACCAGCTACAAATTGCTACATGGCAAAAACGAATACGATTTTATATTGTACAAAAAATAAACTAAAAACAACCTCTGCCAAACGTATTCAAACAAAAAATGACCCTCGTCATAGGCCACATCCCCATTTAACAACCACCTTTCTATATTTTATACCCAATTCTTAGCATTGCAATAGTACTTTTGCACAAGTTGCTACTATTTACAATAACTATTTGGGAAGATTTACACCAATGAAATACGTATATAACACTTTATGCTTCTGTTTGGTTTTAGCCTGTCAAAATAGAGCTGTTTCGGACAAACAAGCCGATTCGCTTCAGCACACGCCCCAAGTATCTGCCTTACAAAAGGCATTACAGCAATACCCCGATAGCCTCGGCTTGCATTGGCAATTGGCAGCCGTTGCCGATAGCATTGGCAATTACGCGCTAGCTACTGCCGCAATTGATTCCATGATTCAAAAAGACAGCATGAACTACGCTTTGTGGTTCAAAAAAGGGCAAATAATGGAACATGCTGCCGATACTACAAAAGCAATAGGCTACTACAATATTGCAGCTAAAATATATGCAAGTCCCGATGTTTTGCTTGCCTTAGCCAATCTGTATGCAGAAACCAAAAACCCATTGGCACTAACCATGTGTCAGCTTATCAATCGCCTACGCATGGGCAAAGAATACGATAGCTATACGGCTTTTTTTACAGCCATTTACCACGAACGTAGCCACAATTATCCCTTAGCCATTTCGTGGCTTAACCAAAGCATTGCCAATAATTATACTTTTATGGACGCTTATATGGAAAAAGGATTTATTTACTACGACACCAAACAATACTCTGAGGCTTTAAAAACATTTCAATTGGCAGCTACCATCAACAATACCTATGCCGATGCACCATATTGGCAAGGAAAATGCTTGGAGGCCATGAACCAAAAAACGGCAGCCGTACAAAAATACCAAACAGCCCTATCGCTAAACAAACGCTTAACCGAAGCAGCACAAGCCCTGCAACGTTTACAATAAATTTACACACCACTCAAATATTCAATTTTTTACAATGCCCATTATTGCTCCCTCTTTACTTGCTGCCAACTTTTTACATTTACAAGCCGAAAGCCAAATGCTTAACCAAAGTGTTGCCGATTGGTTTCACCTCGATGTAATGGATGGTCAATTTGTTCCCAATATCAGTTTTGGCTTACCGGTTATACAACAACTTAGAAGTACTACCCAAAAAGTATTTGACGTACACTTGATGATTGAAGAGCCAGAAAAATATACGGAAGCTTTTCAAAAAGCGGGGGCTGATATATTAACGGTACACGTAGAGGCTTGCCGACATTTGCACCGAAACCTCCAACACATTAAACAATGCAACATGAAAGCAGGCGTAGCGCTAAACCCTCACACGCCTATTGACAGCATTAAAGACGTTCTACACGAAATAGATGTTGTTTGCCTCATGAGTGTCAATCCCGGCTTCGGCGGACAATCATTTATTCCCTATACCTTACAAAAAATTCGCGAACTGCGCAAATGGATTGATGCGCTGAATTTACCTACCCTTATCGAAATAGACGGCGGAGTTACCTTAAACAATGCTGCTGCAATTGTAGAGGCAGGTGCACATGTTTTAGTAGCCGGCAATACCGTTTTTGCTTCCCAAAACCCTATCTACACGATTGCGCAATTAAAACAAATACAGTAAGTTTTTTTTCGGGGGCTATGAGCTGCGAGGCCAATGCTGCAACAGCGGTTCCTGCTGCGTTGGGCTCCGCTATCGCTCCGGTACGCACCTTTCAGGATGCGCACCAAGCCCGTTGCATCAGGCAGCCCATCATCTTTAGCAACATTTATCCGGCTTTCTCTTAACGGCAATATTTACACCCATTAGGCATGGTAAACAGCCTACACAAGTGGGCATCCATAAAAGAAAAGGGGTAGTTTCTGATTCAACAGAAACTACCCCTTTTCTTAGAGATTATTCACTTACAAAAAACCAATTATTGCTTAATCAATTGTGTGGTTTGTTTGCTGCCATTGTTATCAAATACCACTAAGTAACTCGCTTTTACCAGTTTACTTACATTCATGCTTGTTTGTGTTGCACCGGTAGCTACGGGCAATTGTGCTACCACTTTACCCAAAGCCGATACTACACGAATGCTTGCTCCGGCAGTTGCTTTAGGATGTGCAAGCAACAAGGTACTTGTAACAGGGTTTGGATAGGCCGATACACGAAGTGCTTCTTTACCGCTAACGGCTACAATAGCACTATGGGCAAATTTACCATCTACATCTACCATTTTCAGGCGATAGTATTGTTGGCTCAACGATTTATTGAAATCTACATATTCGTAGTTACCACCGCTATTATTGTGTTTAGCATCTACTTTAGCAATTTCGTAGAACGATTTGGCATCAGTGCTTTTTTCTACCGCAAAATGGCTAAAATTGGTTTCATTAGCAGTTTTCCAATTCAATACTGGTTGATAATCTACCAACGACGCTGTAAATGATTTTAGAGAAACGGGAAGTACCGAAGCATCCCAAGTTGTGCCTATAGATATTCCATCAATAATCAAATCTGGAGTGAGAAGCGAGTCGATGCCAATCCCCAACCGGGAGCGATTGAGATCTGGAATCTGGTCAATCCTGGTGG
>JAIXOS010000147.1 GCA_027486695.1 Chitinophagaceae bacterium
CTTATAAAATACAATTGAGTTTTGTAGGATCAGGTGGTACGACACGCTATAACATGGACGATTTGGTAATACCGGGAACTTATTTTGCAGACCCAACCAATAACTGCTTGCCCGTACAAGAAAAACCGGATGCTGATAAAGATGGTGTTTTGGATACAGATGATGCCTACCCCAATGATGCCACTAGAGCGTACAATACTTTTTTGCCTGCTAAAGAATCCGGAACATTGCTTTTTGAAGATGCATGGCCTAAAAATGGCGATTACGACTTCAACGACTTAGTACTCGGCTATCGCTACACGTTGGTTACCAATGCCAATAACAAAGTAGTAGAACTGAAAGGTCAATTAATCGTAAAAGCCATTGGAGCAAACTATAAAAATGGTTTTGGCTTACAGCTAGACAATCTTTCTCCCGACTTAATTACGAGCATTAGCGGTACTAAAATCGAAAATCCTAGTTGGCTTCAATTGAATGGCAACGGTACGGAAGCAGCACAAAAATATGCTAACATTATCGTCATCGACAATGCTTCACGTTTAATGCCTGCTCCATCTGGTCAGGAATTTGTAAACACCGAAATCACTTCTAAATACATAACCCCCGATACGACCAATTTTGTTATTGTTTTTGCATCGAACAAAGTAGACACCAAAGAAATAAATATCAATCCTTACTTAATCGTTAACCAAGAACGCAGCAATGAAGTGCATTTGGCCGATAGAGCCCCTACCGACAAAGCAAACTTGAGCAACTTTGGTACAGGAGATGATGACAGCAAAATAGGAGAAGCCCGTTATTATAAAAACAAAAGCAATTTGCCTTGGGCCTTAGATATTCCGGCTACAGTAACTTATAGCATTGAAAGAAAAGAAATTACACAAGGCTATTTGAACCTAGCGAAATGGGCGCAAAGCAACGGATTTAACTTTGTAGATTGGTATCAAGATATCCCTGGTTACCGAGATGCCAAGAACTTATATGGCAAATAAGATTTTTCATAAAAACGTAGGTTGCGCAATATAAAAAAGAGGCTGTCTCAACATTCGAGACAGCCTCTTTTTTTATCACCTTGATCCAATGTTGCAGTCAATTTATTCCTTGTTTTTCTTCCAACCATTATAAAACCCTGTCCTCAAACAACGGCGCAATTCAATTTATGCTAGCCTAACATATTTGCTATTGGGTGTCACGTTCGGCAGAATGCCTCTCGAAAAATAACAAGCACTGCCCACCAATCCATTTTTTTCTAGCCAAATCCCTCCCACTCTATTTCTTCCCATTTTGTACAACGACTAATCATAGGTACCAACCGTTGTAAATACGTTATCTCTAATGAATACCCAATATTTTACCGCATAGCAACATTGAAAAGCAGCTATAGAAAACCCTATCATGCTTAGCGTAAGCCACTCTTATTCGTCATAAAAAAGCTGAAACTCGGTGATTTGCGGAGTAATTTTTGCTGAAAGAATATTTATTCTAAAATGCTGTGCTTTTACGGGGCTAAACGACTCCATAATGGCTCCACCCACTTTGTGCCCGGTTTTGATAATTTTCCAAGCATTGTTTTCCAAATATTCTAAGTTGTATAACTGAATATTTTCGTCAATGGCTTTTTCGCCCAAGGCAAACGCACCGATACTGGTTGGCTTGCCCAAATCAATCGACAACCAACCCGACGTTGCATTATTGGCGGGTCTCCAAAAAGTGTTTTCTTTTCCATCTAGTACCGCCTCCGGCTTGGTTTTATCGTTATCGAAAGAGGAACAACTAACGCTTTTACCCACGGACGGAATGGGTTCTGCAATACTTGATGTAATGGTTTTCATTTCTAAAGCAATTACCGGAATTGTTTGCGCTGTCAATGTTTTTGGCAAATCCAATACCACATAATTATTTTCTTTTTGATAGGTAATTTTCAATGTTGGATTTACAATGCTGTACGCTTTTTGAGGCAATTCGGTTAAAGGAATTTTGAGTTTGCCATTTTGAGGAAAATCAAATACATGCAAATAAAGCGCATTGCCTTTTTGGGTGCATCGTCCCCAAGGCAAATAAGCAAAAGGTGAAGCATTGGTACCATAAATGGCCATTTGGTTAGCAGATACCCATTTTCCTACCTTTTTCAAAATATCTACCGAAGCTTTGGGAACAACCCCCTCTTTATCCGGGCCAATATTTAATAAATAATTTCCCCCTTTGCTCAAAACATTGACCAAGTGTTTGATTAAATCTTTATCCGATTTCCAATGCGTATCGTACGATTGAAATCCCCAAGAATCATTGGTAGTCATGCATGTTTCCCAATATTCACCCGGATAACCCAGTGGTGGAATAAACTGTTCGGGCGTTTTGGTATCGCCTTTTTGACCACCACCCAAGCGATTATTCATGATAATATTGGGTTTTAGCTCATGTACCAAAGCATTAATTTTTGCGCCCAATTCTTTTGTCATGCCTCTAGGTGTATCCCACCAAAGAATGGCAGGAACATCATCGCCATAATTGGTTAATAGTTCTCTAAGCTGTGGAATAGCTACACGGTTAACATACTCCTCCATATTTTGTTTTTGGGTGCTGTCCCAAGCCGGAGGGGCATTGTTACCCATACCTGCCAAACCTACAGAACCGCCATTGGTCCAGTCTTGGGCTTGTGAGTAGTAAAAACCCACTTTCATATTTTGTTTTTTACATTCAGCTACCAATGCTTTGATAGCATCTTTTCCATAAGGCGTTGCTTGCACCATGTTAAAGTTGCTGGCTTTGGTATCAAAAAGTGCAAATCCATCGTGGTGTTTGGTAGTTATTACCATGTATTTCATGCCTGCAGCTTTTGCCAATTGTACCCACTCGGCAGGCTTGTATTTAGCGGCAGTAAATTGCTTAGCAAAAGCTTTGTATTCGTTACAAGGAATTTGTGCATTGTACATAATCCATTCTGAATAATCGGGAATACCCGCCCTTCCGTGTACAATTTTCCCTTGGTAGCTACCGGCCGGTACTGCAAAAACGCCCCAATGAATGAACATGCCAAATCGGGCATCGGCAAACCATTTCATTTTGTTTAACGCGGTCAACTCCTGCGCCACTACCCTATATTGAACACAAACAACAGTAATGGCAGTCAACAAAATAGCTTTGATTTTGAAAATACAACAAGCAATTTTTTTCATATGCTTTTTATTAAAACGAGGTTGTTTAAACTCATGAAAGCGTGAGGAACACCAAAAATAACACTGTCCATTATCATTTCCTATTCTGCTATCTTAGTTAAATGCCATGATAAGAAAGAAAAAATATTTTTACATTTGATAGACTGTGAATGACAAATTAATAAAAATAGCACTCTTTACCTCACCTATCATTGCAGCTTATGGTGTAGCGCCTGTGTTTTTAATACAATCAATGGGCATGTTACAATTAGGGGTTGCATTTATATTATTTACATGTTTAATAGGAACATCTTGTAGTATCAATATGGTATTGTCTGCCAAAGGTGTCAACCTTTTAGTTAGGTACTTAATTAGATATGGTACTACCCTTTTATCACACTTTATTATCCTTTTTAACATTCCCAATTTCTCTGATACTAATAACACATGCTTTTAATAATCTAATTCCTTTACTATCGCTGCATTCTATGCTTTTTAACATGCCACTTATTTAATCATCTTTTTTCAACCAAAAGACCTTTCAATGGCAACATTGTCCACTTCAGATATTAACATAATTACCCAAAAAAACAAAAACATAAATTTGTTACATGCGTTCATCTAAAATAAATCAATTACTGTTTCTTTATTCGGTTCTCACTTCTCCTGTACTTGCTATTTATTCAATTGCACCACTATATATTTTTGAAAAACTGAATCTGCAGAATTCAAGTGTATTATTTATTGGTTTAACAATTAGCATATTTATTAGTTGGTGCATTAATATTTTTGTTTGTTGGAAATTTTCTAACCTCTCTAATTGGAAACAATTTTTGTTAGCCTTTATTTTTTCTTCAGTAACGCACCTTCCCAAAGTTTGGCTAAGACCTTTATTGCCATTCGACAATGTTATTACTGCCTATCTAACGTATCCTATTATTACAACTTTGGCAATTCAGATAATTATTTGGATCATCATCAATGCCGTGGTAGCTAATTTTAAAAGAAAGAAAATTGAAGAAGAAGTAAAAGAGTTAAAATTATTCAATTTAGAGGCCCAAAAGCAAACACTCATTCAGCAATTACAACCTCACTTTTTATTTAATTCGTTAAGTGTATTAAAATCTTTAATTACAGAAGATGCAAATAAAGCAGAAGACTATGCCATTCAATTATCTAACTTTTTAAGGTATAGTGTACAAATACATACTAGCGATTTGGTTAGCTTACAAGAAGAACTTGCGTTTACAAAAAATTATATAGCATTACAAAAAGTACGCTTTCAAGATTCTATCAAATGCAATATTCACGAGCCTTCGAAGGAACAATTGAATATGCGATTACCCATTTTTGCGTTACAAACGTTAGTAGAAAATGCCATAAAACACAATGCATTTACCAATACAAAACCTTTGTATATTGAAGTTGAATTTTCAGATAAAACCATACAGGTTTACAATAATTTAATTCCAAAAACAAATTTAAATCCTACAGGAACAGGATTAAATAATTTAAAGAAGCGTTATCAACTTTTGGCCAATCTAGATTTGGATCTAAAAGAATCAGAAAACCAATTTTCTGTTACCATTTATTTGATTTAGCATGAAAATAATTATTATAGAAGACGAACAACTAACAGCAAAAGATTTACAAAAAACATTGCTGAGTATTGATGAAAGTATTGAAATAGTGGCTGTATTACAATCTGTTGAAGAGGCATTGGCATTTTTCAAAGCTTCGACTATTGCATTCGATTTAATTTTTTCAGATATAGAATTAGGTGATGGATTGAGTTTTGACATATTTAGTAACATCAAAAACACAAAACCAGTTATATTTTGTACTGCTTATAATGATTATGCTCTTCGGGCTTTTAACACTTATAGCATTGAATATATTTTAAAGCCATTTAGCAAAGAAACGGTTGCAAAAGCTATTGATAAATATGTTTCTTTAAAAGAAAATTTTGCATCAGCAAATGTTGAATATAACAGTATTATGCAGCTTGTAAAAGCTCAGATAACAGGTAATTCAGGGTCGGTAATAGTAAAACAAGGCAGTAAAATTATTCCATTAGACATTCATCAAATTGCCCTTTTTTATTTCGAAAATGGTTATTCATTTGCTTATACTTTCGATCAAAAAATTCATATTTTATCTAAAACTTTAGAAGATTTAGAACTTTGTTTTACCCCCGTTTTTTTTAGAGCCAATCGCCAATTTTTGGTGAATAGAAAAGCGATAAAAGATGTTACCACTACATTTAATAGAAAACTACTTTTAAATTTAACTGTTCCGTTTAAAGATGATATTTTAATAGGTAAATTAAAACATGCCGCATTCTTAGACTGGCTTGCAGCTTACTAAAACGCTTATTTTATTGATTGTTTATCCCAATTGTTATCAAACAGTTGGGATTTTTTTTGCCCCTACTTGTCACTTCATTCTATCATTTGTCCATTTCAAAGAAATATCAATTTCTTCTTGCAAATGCCAATCAATATTTGTGTTGTAGAAAACAATAAAGCAGAATTTAAAAACAAAAACAACTATAAAAACACATGAAGTATTTAAAACAAATAATGGCATTTAGTTTATTGCTACTTGTATTAAAAGCAAATGCACAAGACGGTATTGTTGGTAAATGGAAAGGAGAAGACAAACCCAATAACCACATGGAAATTTTTTTGGCGAAAAACGGTTTGTACTATGGCAAATTGGTATACGAAAATGGCAAAACTGAAAACTTAGGTAAGCAATTATTGAAGGATTTAAAATTCGATGCTTCTACAAATACTTTTCAAGGAACAATGATGCCACCAGATAGAAATTTAGAATTAACAGTAACTATTACACCGCTTAATACCGATAAAATTAAAGTTGTTGCCAAAAAGTTCTTGATTACCAAAACAATCTACTTCATTAAAATAAAATAATTCCACCACCATGAACAAGAAAATTGTTATCCTAATCATTGTGGGTTTAACTTTTTATAAAAGTGCCACTGCACAATTGGTATTTACAAGTTTAGACTCTTTACTAAGCTATGCAACTAAAAGAAGCATTGCTATACAAACAAATGATATTCGAATTTCACAGGCAAAAAAAGCGAAGCTAGCAGCTATTTTAAGTATCCCAGACCCAACCGGTAATATGGGTTTAAATTATACCGATAATACACAATTGCCGGTTAGTTTATTTCCAGATGCCAATAATCCAGGTAAGTTTAATGAAATTCAAATTGGTCAAAAATATGCTACACAGTTTAGTCAAAATATGAACATTAAATTGTTGAATTTGGCAGGTTGGGAAAACCTAAAGTTAGCAAAACTAAATATCGATATTTCTAATTCTAATAAACAATTAAGCATAAAATCATTGCAAGAAAACATTGCTTCTAACTACTATAATATTTTAAATCTTCAACAGCAAATTATCAATAGTGAAGCAAACTATCAAATAGCCGATTCGCTATTGCAATCGGTACAAAACAAATACAACAAAGGATTGGTAAAACAACAAGATGTAAACGATAGTAAGGTAAATGTTTTAAACAGTAAAGAATCTATACTGCAGCTACAATATTTGCTACAACAGTATTATTTAAGCTTAAAAATTTTATGCGATATTCCTGAGAACGAAAAAATAAAGATTGCTGAAACCATTAAAGAGTTAAATGCATCACTAGCACCACAGCCACTATTAAACCAACTTACTATTCAAAATAGTTTGCTCAAAGAAAAATATGCTTTGTCTAATTACAAGCAAATTTCTAAATCGCTTTTGCCTACTATTTCTTTCAATCATAGTCAAGCATATAGTTTATATAGTCAATCTTTTAAGTTATTTGATGGTAAATGGTTTCCTAGTTCATCCATAGGTGTTTCATTATCTATTCCAATGCCATCGGCAAATTCTATTGGCAATAAACATAAGGCCAAATACGATTACGCCATTGCACTTAAAGCCACCGAGCAAGAAACAATAAAAGCCAATCATACACAAGAACAATTAAGCATAGATTATTATAAAACATTGTCTCAACACAAGAATAATCAAGAGGTATTGACGCTACGAAAAGATAGTTTTTATAAAAACAGAGCTTTATACGAACAAGGTATAATAAACATAGACCAATTGCTAAACAGCTATACAGCTATGATAAATGCCGCCTATAACCTTACATCCTCTAACATAAACGTACAATTAGCAGAAGCAAAAATTAATATCAACAACACTGTAAAATAATTTTATGAAACAATATTTAATGCCGGTAATTGCATTAGCAATCATATTGACTGCCTGTGGCAAAAAAACAGAAGAAACAAAACCCATTAGAAAAGATGTAACCGAAACAGTATTTGCATCTGGAATATTAGAGGCAAAAAATACTTATAGTTTAACGGCACAGGCTGATGGTTACTTGGTAGCTGTAAATTTTAATGAAGGGGATATTGTAGATGCAAGCGCTGTTTTAGCGGTAATTGATAATAAAGAAAGTGGCTTTAACAAGGAGAGTGCAAACGATTTATTTGCAATAGCAAACGATAATACACAATCAAATGCACCAGCATTGTTGCAAGCTCAAAACAATATTGTATTAAACGAGCAAAAAATGGCTCAAGATTTAGTGCAATTAAAACGCTATAAAGATTTATTAGCAACCAATAGCATTGCAAAAGTTGACTACGAGAACGTAGAATTACAGTATAAAACTGCTAAAGCCAACTACGACAATGCGGTAGAAAATTATAAGCAATTAAAACAACAAGCCGAGCAACAAGTTATTTCTACCAAGGTGGCCAAAAAAATTAATGAAACGCTGGTTTCGAAAAATGAAATACGAGCCGTTGTTAAAGGCATGGTATTTAAAAAGTACAAGCAAATAGGCGACTATGTTAAACGAGGCGATGTAATTGCTTTAATTGGTGAAGCAGCAAATATTTATGCCAAAGTAAATATTGATGAAAGCAATATTGCCAAAATAAAAATTGGTCAAGAAGCTGTTGTACAATTAAATACGCAACGAGATACCACTTACAAGGGTATTGTTACAGAAATATATCCACTATTTGATGATGCTACCCAATCTTTTTTCTGTAAAATAAAATTTACCGAAACTCTCAATTTCAAGATTGTAAATACACAGTTACAAAGCAATATTATTATTGGCGTTAAAAAAAATGCCTTGCTAATACCAAGAAATTATATTGATTTTGGCGGCTTTGTACAAATAAAAGGCAATACAGAAAAAACAAAAGTTACCACCACATTCGTTAGTTCCAATTGGGTGCATGTAACATCTGGCATTGATGAAAACAGCGTTTTGGTAACCGAAAACATTACATCTAATAACCAAAAAACATCTGAAGCAGGAGCTCAAATGTTGAACCAATAATACAATACAATGAAATTACCTGTAAACATAGATATTGCAGTAACCCATATTACCAAAGGGTTAAGACAAACCACTGTAGCTTCTTTTGGTGTGGCATTAGGTGTAGCCATTTATCTTTTTATGAATTCGTTAAGTGCCGGGTTTAGTGGTTTTTCTAGAGATAATATTTTTCAAAACAATGCACACATTAAAATATATAAGAGCGATGAAATTAGCCAACCATTATTACCAGAAAACGATTCGAATAGTTTAAACGTTATTCTCAATCCACAAATAACTACACGTAGTAAAACGCTGATAAATCCGGCTGATATTTTGCAGAAAGTAAAGCAAGAACCTTATGTTACCAATGCTATTGAACAAATAGATTATACCGTTTTTTACAACAGAGGAAGTACGCAATTAAGAGGGTCAGGCATTGGGGTAAATATGATTGCCTACAGCGAAATGTTCAATACCCAAAAATACATGGTTGCAGGAAAAATCATGGATTTACAAGGCAATATAAACGGTGTTATCATTGGATCTGGAATAGCAGATAAATTGAATTTAAATGTAGGAGATAATATTTCCATGTCATCGTCATACGGCATTAGTAAAGTGTTGAAAATTGTAGGCATTTTTAAAATGGGCAATAGTATAATGGACGATTCAAAATCGTTTGTAAACCTTAGTACTGCACAACAATTCTTAAAAGAAAAAGCATCCTATGTAACTACTATTTATACCAATACCATTGACCCAGATAACACAACTCGTTATGTACATCAATTACAAACTATTACAAACTACACTGTTGAAGATTGGAAAACAACCAATGCAGATGTAATTAGTGGCGACAAAACAAGAAGCACTATGATGGATTCTATATCGCTATCCATTTTTGCTTTAGCCGGCTTTATTATTTACAATATTTTAAGCTCTACCATTTCTCAAAAAATAAACGATATAGCCATATTAAAAGCAACAGGATTTTCAGGAAAAGATGTAATAAAAATATTCATAGCCGAGGCATTAATTATGGGCATTATCGGCACTATCATTGGTTTAATGTTGGGCTCTGTTTTAATTTTTATGTTATCTAAAGTGTACATGGGCGGTCCTGTTGGCTACTTTCCTATTGCGTTTAAACTGAGCTTATATATTCGAAGTTTTGTGTTGGGTGTAATGATGACGCTGATTGCAGGTTACCTGCCTTCTCGTAGAGCTGCTAATGTAGATCCGGTAGAAATTTTTAGAAAATAAAAGCTAACAAAAAATGAGTAATAAAGAAATAATCATAAGCACAAAGGGGTTGGGAAAATACTTCTACGATCCTATAAAATTTAAAGTGTTAGACAATGTAAGTTTTGATGCCTATAAAGGTGAATTTTTAACATTAGTTGGGAAAAGTGGTTCGGGAAAATCTACTTTGCTTTACTGCTTAAGCACTATGGACACGGATTATGAAGGTGAACTAACCATTAATGGAAAACTGATTACAGGAAAAAAAACAAATGAATTGGCCGCAATCAGAAATGAGAGCATTGGCTTTGTATTTCAGTTTCATTATTTATTGCCAGAATTTTCTTGTTTAAAAAATGTAATGATACCGGCTTTAAGGTTAGGAAAATATAGCCATGCAGAAGTTGAGGAAAGAGCATACCAAAAATTATCCATGTTGGGTTTACAAGATCAGGCATTAAAACCAGCATCAAAACTAAGTGGTGGGCAACAACAAAGAGTAAGCATAGCAAGAGCATTAATTAACGATCCGGCAATTATTATGGGTGATGAGCCAACGGGTAATTTAGATAGCAAAAACACAGAGATTGTATTTGATATATTTAAACAACTATCTCAAGAATTTGGACAATCAATTATAGCGGTTACGCACGACAACGATTTTGCAAAAGCTAGCGACCGCACTATTGAAATGGCAGATGGGAAAATCATTTCTCATAAAAAAATGTTTTAAAAAATGCCATTTATAAAACCAATGCTGCCGGTATTGTTATCAATTGTTTACACCAACCTGCTAATAGCTCAAAAATCTGAATTACTTGCTTGTAAAAATCCATACAAGCCCTTAATCATCGTTTTATATCAAGATAGCATGCAAGTACCATTGGCAGAAAAAAGTGCCTTACATGATGCAGTTAAAGCCGAAAAATACAACGTTTTTTTGCTGGCCATAAACATGACGAACAGCAATGCTATATCAGTGGAAATTAACCAACTTCTAAACCGCAATACCAGTTTTGACAGACAAAAAATATACCTCTTGGCAATAGGTAATGATGCGGTTTTGCTACAATACCAACAATTATCAAAATCAATTTTTGCCGACACCCATTATACTAAAAATAACAATATAGACTTAGAATCCATTTGGCAACAATTTGATAAAAAATATTTATGGAATATTCACATTGATCATATTGAAGAAAAAAACAAAGTAGAAGTTTTTCAAAAGAAAGATTACAGCGTTGGTTGGCTTTTGGGGTGTAACTGGCAAAACGATATTAAGAAGGACTCAGCGTATTTGCCACCATTTATGATGAAATATGGCTTTTTGGTTGATTATCGTTTCAATAATAGAATACATCTAAACGGGAAGGTACTCTTCAGCGTTAAAATTCCAAATCAAAAAAAAATACAAAACGATATTCAGGAGCAAATTAATCCATCGGCAGGTGGTACGCAAAGCATTACAGCGCAAATTAATATGCGTATCATCACCGAATTGTCATTTCAAGCCAACCATTTTTTTTATGTACAAAAACCTTTAAAACCTTATCTAGGCCTCGGAGTTACCGTTGTAAATTACCTGTATGGATATAAAAAAATAACACAATCCATAAACACAGTTTCTGGCGGAGTTGGTTTGAATAGTAAGCCTGATATTCCCATAACCTCAGGTACGTCTCTAAATCCTTATTTAGCTTTCGGGGTCAATTATCAATTATCAAAAAATGCTAACCTTATTGTTTGTGGTGATTATATTATTCAAACAAAGGAGAAAGATTACAAAGGTGTTACAGTCAATTATGGGCTACAAAATGTATCATTTCAAATGGGCTTCATGTTTAAGTTAGCTTCAAAAACCAAGTATTTTTACCACTACCTGAATTGAGTTTAATAAACCGAAAATCTATTTTAGTCAATTTTTACAGGTTTAATTGTAAAATCGACTACTCATTATCAATTTTCAACAACTTAAAACCTCTTTAAATTCCGCTCTTCAGGATGCCATCAGATAAAGATACTTTAATGGAGCATTAAGGCATCACCGTTGCCTGCTATCTGTATTTCGGAATGCCGTAAACGTAAACGAACATCTCGAAGATCGGCTTAATTTTCTTTTGTAAAAAGCACTATTGTTTCTTTTCCTTTATCCCAATACACCATTTTTATACTATCAGGTGAGGACTTGTATTCTTTGGTAAAATAGTCTTGGAACATAATCTCCCCTGAAAATGTTCCACCAAGATGATCCTTTACACTGCAAACTCCATTCAAGTAGGTAAAAATGCTAAAATTCTGAGAAGGGGTAGTACCATTATTATTAACAGATCTATCAAAAATTATTACTTGAAAAAAATCAAAATTGTTGGTTTCTGAATTCCTGAATTTGGGACAAAAAGCAAAAACATGCGTACATTTTTTAAAATCATTACTTAGCCATCTTGTTCGTCTATAGCCATAAGTTGTAAATGCCTCATCAAAAATGTATTTTACATCTTTATAATAAACTTCGTTTTTATCACATTTATAAGTATTCATAAAGCACCCTGATTTTTTTGCTTCGGTTGTAGATTCATTATAAAAAACCAATCCAAGTCCTACACATGAAGAAAAAAATGTACAAAGAAAGATAGTGACTATAGTTATTAATAATTTGTTAGTCCCTTTTGCCATTATTTCAAATTTTTTATTGGGTTAAAATTAAAGCAATACTTTATAATATAACCGCGCTTCAAGCTGTTTGCTTGCGATATCTCGAAAAGAGATTAAGCAGCTATTTCATCTGCCCTTCGCTACATTTACTTAGTAGAAGCAGTCCCTTTTTTATTCCCGTAATAATCGCAAGCGTTGCCATACAAATATTCTTCAGACTTTATTACAATACCTGCCCCCCACTCTACGAGATGCCATGAGATAAAGATACTTTAATGGTGCATTAAGGCATCACCGTTGCCTGCTATC
>JAIXOS010000038.1 GCA_027486695.1 Chitinophagaceae bacterium
GTTGTATTTAATATGTGGAATTTTAGACCCGTGAATGTATTGGGCGGACAAGATTTGGATGGTTCCCTCATTGACAGTACTACCCTTGGCGACGTGGGAAGTACTACATTGGTACCGGATAACTTGGTAAATCCATTGCAGCAAGCTCAAAACGAGTACAGAAAAAACATTACCAATACAGCAATTATCAATAGCTATTTAGAGTATACCTTTTTAAAAGATTTTACTTTGAAAATAAGTGGCGGCATAACAAGTACCACGCCAAGAGCTGAAACATTTTATAATTCAAAAACAGCGCAGGGCTTATTAACTACCAATAGTCAAGGTACAATTATGAATGTGAATGGTATTAACGGATCTGTTAATAACGCAGTGAACTTAAATTACTTAAATGAAAATACTTTAATATACAGGCCTAAAATAAATAAAAATCATGTTTTAGAGGTTTTGGCAGGCTTTACGCAGCAATATGCAAAATCAAGCAGTGATGGTTTTAGGGCTACACGTATACCTGAGTCGGTTGAGTATTTGGGTATGTATTCTGTAAATACTTCTACTACAGGGTCGTTCACTAATTCGGCTACCCATTGGAAGCTATTTTCATTATTGGGTAGGGTTAATTACAACTTGAACGAAAAATACTTGTTTACAGTATCTGTTCGGGAAGATGGTTCTTCAAAATTTGCTGCCGGAAAACAATGGGGCTATTTTCCTTCAGGGGCTTTTGGATGGAGGTTTAGCAAAGAAAAGTTTGCTAGCGGATTACGCTCTTTTCTTAGCGATGGTAAATTACGGATTAGCTACGGTACCGTTGGTAACAATAGAGTGGGCGATTTTAGTTATTTATCGCAATTCGGCTCTTTGCAAAACAATTATGCCTATGCATTTAACAATGTGTATGTACCAGGTATCCAACCTTTTTTCTACGGAAATTCTAATTTAAGATGGGAAACCACTAAAGAGTTGGATTTGGGTATTAATTTATCCTTATTCAAAGATCGAATTACTATAGATGCCGATTATTACTCCAAAAGAACTAGCGACTTTTTGATTGGTGCACCGGTACCCATCTTCCTAGGTTATGGTGTAGGAAATAGTACGCAGTACCAAAATACCGGCGTTGTTCGTAACCGTGGTTTTGAATTGTCGATCAGTACTGTTAACATCAAAAATCGAAAATTCTCTTGGACTAGTAGTTTTAACATCAGTTTTAACAGAAGCAAAATACTCAGTTTTGTTAATGGAGTAGAACTGATACAAACACCTTCACAATTTCCGGGTATAGCAACAGCAAGCAATGCTACCGCATGGATAGCTAAAATTGGCGCTCCAATAGCCCAATATTACGGTTATCAATGGGCTGGAGTATATCAATATTCCGATTTCAATCAATTAGCCAACGGCAATTTGGTTTTAAAGCAAGGGGTGCCATTTTACAATCCGAACAGTTCTACTGTGAACATTCAGCCAGGCGATCCTAAATATGCCGACATTAATGGCGACGGAATTGTAGATGTATTTGATCAAAAAGTAATTGGCAATCCATTGCCTTTACATACGGGTGGATTTACCAACAACTTTACCTATAAAAACTTTTCATTAGGCATCTTTTGTCAGTGGAGCTATGGGGCAGATAAATTAAATGCGAATAAATTGGTTTTTGAAAGTGGTTCTTATTACCTGAATGGTAATCAGTTTGCTACATATGCCAATAGATGGACGCCCACAAATCCTACGAACGATATACCAAGGGCTACTTACAATACCAAAACCGACCCCGCGGGCCTTACAAGGGTATCATCTAGATTAATTGAGGACGGTTCGTTTTTACGATTAAAAACGGTATCTTTTGCTTACTCTCTTCCTGCGCAAGTACTTAAGAAAATTAAACTAACCAATGTGAAGGTTTTTGTAGCGGCTCAAAATTTATTGACACTCACCAAATATACGGGTATCGACCCCGAAGTATCTACCTTTAGGCCCGCAAATCCGGCCGCAGGATTACCGGGTACTAGCGGAACGGGTTATGTAACGATTCAACCAAGTTCAAGTTACGTAGCCTTAGCACCGGGTTGGGATTATACGCCTTATCCACGCACCCTTACCGTAACATTTGGTACCAACATTACATTTTAATAGAGTAAGTTTGTTAGCTAATTAATAATTTAAATAAACATGAAACTATATAATAAATTTAGATGCTATAGCTGGATACTGATACTGATGGTCAGTATGGCAAGTTGTAACAAAAATGTGACGCTAGATCCAATCAATTTTCAACCGACTACTTATACCTCTGCTGCTCAAATTTATTCTCAATTAGCAGCTTGTTATGCCAATCTATCGGTAGACAATTCTGCCGGGTTTGGTTTATACAGCCATGCAATTTGGGGATATATGTCAGCCGGTGCTGATGAAACTTTTAGAACAGATGCAGCAACAGGAACTACTTCGCAAGTGTTAACCGAATCGTATAGGGGTACAAGCGACGAAGTTACCTATTCCAACTTTTGGCGAGCATGTTACAAAGGAATTGAACAAGCGAACATTATCATTAGTGTGATTAACCAGCCAAAAGTTAGCGAAGCAGAAAGAAAAAACATTTTAGGTCAGGCCGTTTTTATGAGAGCATATTATTTGTATCTACTCACTAGTAATTTCGGCGATGTTGTTCTGAAAACAACACTAACCTCAGATATGTCGAATTTTAATATTCCGGCAACGCCTACAGCAGAGGTATACAATTTCATTATAGATGAAATGAAAAAAGCCGACACGCTTGTAAATACTATGCCAAAGGTTACCAATACCTCTATGGTCACACAAACAGCAGTAGAAGCAGTATTGGCAAGGGTGTGTTTGTCAATGGCAGGACAACCCGTAAAAGATCAATCTAAATATGCAGAGGCGCTCTTTTGGGCAGAAAAAGTGATTAACTCCGGTGTACATGACTTGAATGTAATACCCCTATCTGTATTAACTTCATTACCTGTTACAGTTGGCGTACCTGCTTACAATGCATACGCAAATGTGTTTGTAAACAATATGCAGAACAACGTAAGTTGGTATTCAGGTAATAGAGAAGGTATATGGGATGCTACTTTTTTATCCAAGTCAAATCTTTCGGGTGCTTATGCCAATACCAATTATCCTGTAACACAACAGCTAGGTTCATTAATGGGTATTACCAATAATGCTACAGCAAATCCGTTTGGAGCATTGAATATTTCGAATTTTGGTTTTTCCGGAGGCACATACCGTGTTTTCCCCAAATTGTACAACCTGTACGAAGCAGGAGATGCGCGCCGCGATTGGGCAATTGCCCCATTTGTTTACAATGCCACTGTTAATGGCAAAGCCCCTGTACTTTCTGTAATTATTTCCGGTGGTGGTGGTACAGGTGCCACCGCAATTGCCAAGGTAAATGCTTCGAAAATTATAGAATCGATAGTTGTGGAAAATGGTGGTAGTGGTTATACTTCGGCTCCTACAGTTTCATTTGTAGCAACTGCCGGATCCGGTGCCACAGCTACGGCAGAAATTGGGGCAGATGGAAAAGTTACCGCAATCAAACTTACAAGAGGTGGGTCAGGGTATCCAACTATTTATGATAGACCTGTAGGTAAATGGCGTCGTGAGTTTGAAACCAATTTGAGTGGCGTTACAAGAATCAACCAAAATACGTCGTGCAATTTCCCAATTATTCGGTATGCCGATGTTCTATTAATGGCTGCGGAAGCCGATTTAATGGTTAATTCAGGATCACCTTCTGCAAAAGGGTTGGCTTATTACAATCGGGTTCGCAGAAGAGCCTTTGGTGTTTCTATCAGTACACCTAATGCAGCTGTAGATGTGACTACTTTTACGCTTCAAGATATCATTAACGAACGCTCTCGCGAATTATGCTTTGAAGGTTTGAGACGATTGGATTTAAAAAGATGGGGTGTTATGCAGCAAACCATGCAAGCACTATTAGCCGATAACAATTTAAATGCGCCATCGGGTACACAGCAGGATGCTGCTACGATTACCGCGCGCAACTTTTTATCCAATCCCACCAAATTTATCATGTTCCCAATACCATCTTCAGAATTACAGATAGATGCAGCTTTGGTACAAAATCCAGGATGGTAATACTAAATATTAAAAATTGATTGTTGTATGAAAAATATTTTATTAATAATTTGTACTGTTTGTTGCTTATTTGCAGCAATATCCTGTCATAAAGTAACAGTATTGGATATAGATGACTTCTCTGTATCTACCGAAGTGGCATCTATTCAAGCCGGAGATACGCTTGGATTTAATCTTACCGGTAACCCCGACATCATTTTGTTTTATTCTGGCGAAGCAGGTCGTAATTACGACAGCGCAAAACAATTAACCATGTTGGGAACACCCAAGATTGTATTTCAAAGTGCAATGCAGCAAGGTTCATTGCCTAATCAGGATTCTTTGAAATTAATGGTTGTTAAAAATTTGCCTGCTTACGATTCGGCAACAATTGTTAATGCAAATTGGGTAGACATTACCAACCGAAATAAATTTTGGCCAACAACATTGTCAACCACTTATACTACCTCCGATTCAATAGACATTTCTGATTTTTTAGATGCAGATTCAATTAATATTGCGTTTAAATTTACTGGGAAAAAATATGGGTCACCTCGTGCACAACAGCGCAAATGGCAAATACAAGGTTTTACACTTACCAATTGTTTGAGCGGCGGTGTAAATATTCCATTATTTTCTACATTTTTCAATACCGGGTGGTTTCAGCTAAATGTAAAAAATAACCCGTTGATTGATACTCTAGATGCTACTAAAAATGCGCAGGCTTGGAATGTAGGAGAGTACGGTATCAATGCAACTAACGCTCCTTTGATTTTGCAAAATGGTTCGCGTAAAAGCACCTGCAATAAAAACGGAATTGCCATCCAAACAGCGTATCCAATTTCATTTAATCCCGGATCTGGTACCAATGTTGACGATAATGAAGATTGGTTAATCACTTCTGCCGCCAACTTAAAATATGCCCGTCAAATTTCGATTCCTGTAAAAAGTACAGTCATGAGCAGGGTTACTCGTTTTAGGTACGTATTTAAATTCCCGGGTGTATATCAGGTTGCTTTTGTAGCCCAGAATCAAAAATTAAATATCAAAAAAGAAGTAGTAAAGCGTTTAACGGTTACTGTCAATTAATGATTGTAAGTAAAACCATTTATATTGTACAACCTTATTTTGGCAATATCGTTCATAACGATATTGCCAAAATATTTTAATATCATCTATGAATAAAATTTTATTTTTTTTATTTTTTTTAGTCTATACCATGTCGGGCGGTCTCCTTTATGCGCAAAGTAAGCGGCTTCCATTGATTATTGACATGGTGCACCATAATCCCGGCGAAGCATTAACACAGTCAAAATTTTCTGATCCGCGTTTTGTAAAAACCATGCCTTTCAATGGTCAGGTTATGAACGATTTTGTGTTTGCACACACCGCCATCACGTTTCGCAGTTTAGATAAGCAAATGTTTTTGCCCGGTTCAGAAGAATATAATTGGATTAAAAAAGCAGCAGCAACCATCAAGAAAAATATACAGCAAGCCCATACCGCCGGACTAAAAGCGTATTATTTTACCGATTTAATTGTGTTGCCGAAAAAGTTGGTTCAACAATATAAAGACAGTTTGTGCGATGCCAATGGGAAAATTAGTTTCGAAAAACCATTTACCCTATATGTACATAGGTTGATGTTACGCGAACTATTCGAAAGTTTCCCCAATTTAGATGGATTGGTTATTCGAACAGGTGAAACGTATTTAAACAATGTGCCTTATCACACGGGTAATAACCCTATTACCAATGGTGCTGCAAGCCACATAAAATTAATCAATTTATTGCGTGAAGAGGTATGCGAAAAACGCAACAAAACCATTATTTACCGTACCTGGTCGTTTGGCGGGATGCACGATTCATTGAATTATTATTTACAAGTAACCGACCAAATAAAACCGCATCCCAAGCTAGTATTTGCAATCAAACATACGCAAGGCGATTATCACCGTACTTATCCTTTTAATCCAACTATTGGCAAAGGAAAACATGCGCAAATAATTGAAGTGCAGTGTCAGCGCGAATACGAAGGTAAAGGCGCATTTCCCAATTATGTAATGGATGGCGTTATAAATGGTTTTGAAGAGTATGCCCAAAATAAGGGATTTAAAGGTTTAAAGGAGATTGCTAATACGGCTCAGTTTGCGGGTGTATACACTTGGAGTCGGGGTGGTGGCTGGCGTGGGCCGTATATAAAAAATGAGTTTTGGTGTAAACTAAATGCATTTGTAGCAAGTAATTGGGCGGCTAATACGCATTTGACTGAAAAAGAAGTGTTTGATAAATTTATGGATGCGCAAGGTATTCGCCAAAACGATGCACGCAAAGCATTCCGACAATTGTGCCTGTTATCCGCCAAAGCTGTACTTAGAGGGCATGCTTCCGCACTTTATCCGGTTAAAAAAGATTGGGTTTTTTGGATGCGAGATCATTTTTTGGCAGGTTGCGATACCGCAAATCTTTCTCCCAAAGCCTTTCCTTCTGAGGGCTTTTTGCACGAAGCCTTTACCCAATATCTGCAACAAGGGGTTTTAGATGAAGTAGTTAAAGAGAAATATGTGGCACAGCAAATGTGGGATACCATTGTGCTTTTGAGTAAAAAAATTGTTACGAACAATCGTGCCGATGACGAATACATTCGTATTTCTGCGCTTTATGGAGCGCATTTACACGCTATCATTGCTTCGGGTTGGCATATCATGGCGTTGGGAATGCAGCACGATAAAGGTATCACGATTGATAAAAATGCGCTAAAAACGGCTATAGCCAAATACGATGCAGCATGGACGCAATATGGACTATTGGAAAAAAACAATAAACAATGTGCAAGTTTGTATGTACCCTACGCTTTTATATACAAAGCGCCCGACTATCATAATGTTCAGGGTTTACAAGCATCTGTAAACAAGTATCGTTTATTGGTAAACTAGTACCTTACTTGCATGTTCCTACCTACTATTTTTGGGGCACTCAATAACCAAATTGTGGCCTCATTACCATTATTTTTTACTTTTTTGGTCTTTTATTGTGCAATACCATTAACGGTTTTGCATAAGCACGGCATTGTTTGTTATATTCGTAATCGTATGCTTCGCTAATGAAAAAAGTACTCTTTTTCTGTTTAAGTAGTTTTATCGTATTGTTGTCGGCCGCCAACGATGATTTTTTGCATAGTAATGAAAATGCATTTGTTCAAAGCTTGCTATTTAAACGATTTTTTACCTATAACGGCCTTCCGGATGAACGTATTCGTTCCATTTTTCAAGACAAAAAAGGTTTTTTGTGGATTGGAACCATGAACGGTATTTGCAGGTACGACGGCTATTTGTTCAAAAATTATTTTGGTACGGATAGTCGGCAGTCAATTGCGGGCAATTGGAATTATGCCATTACGGAGGACAATCAATACAATATTTGGGTAGCTACCAATGAGGGTTTTAGTAAATTTGATCAAACAAAAGAAGTATTTACCAACTTTTCATTACCGGTAATGAATGGTAATGCGTTAGCTGCAAAACGGGTTAATACGTTGTTGTGGAGCCCAACGCAACAGCTTTGGCTAGGTACCAAAAATGGATTATATGTATACAATATCAATACGAATCAGTATCAGAAAATAGCTATCCCGGCTTTGTGCGCTCCTATTAGCAAAATCATCGCATCGGCCAATGCCAACCATTTGTGGATTGCTACAGATGCTAGTATTGTTGATTATAACATTAAAACCGGTGTCTACAAAGTATATCCTTTGCAGGTGCGGCCAAGTCCTTATGGCGACAAAGTGTGGTCGATTGTAGAATACCAACGCGATGTGTACGTGGCAACGGCAGCCGACGGCCTACTAAAATTAAGTTACAATCCGGCTACTCATATGTATAGTCAGCCTGTAGCATTTAACCAATTTGAAGGCAGCAAAGAAAGTCTGGAAAATACGCAAGTGTTTGATATGCGTGTTGCACAAAATGGCGATTTGTGGCTAGGTACGGTAAAAGGATTGGCCAAGATAAAGAAAACTGCCAAAGGATTTACGGGGTTAGAATTTTTTAGAAACAATACTGTTAATAATAAAAGTATCAGTAGCGATAGGGTATATGCGCTTTTTATCGACAAAACAAATGTACTTTGGTGTGGTACCGAACTTGGATTGAACAAGTTAGATTTGAATAGTTTACCTTTTCATTATTATACGTTTAATAATCAACGATTAACAGATCAGGTTCGGGGTATTCATACCCACAATGGGGTAGATCTTTTGGTGGCTACTTTCAAAAGTGGCTTTCATAAATTCAATCTGCTCACCAAACAGGCCGAAGCCTTTTCTTTTGTTCCGGAACCTTCTTTTTACAATGCATCGCGTTCCGTGTATGCCATGCCCGATGGAAAAATATTGGTAGGTACCTTAAACGGATTATTGCAGATAAACAACAACGGTTATACGCCCATGTTAGGTTCGCACGCCGTTTTTGCTATTTTGCGCGATCAAAACAACAATCAATGGATAGGCACCAACATCGGTTTGTTTAAGATTGATGCTAGTGGTAAAATGTTTAACGTAACCCAAAATACCGCTAGCCCTAGCAATATTACATCGCCATTTGTGCGTACTTTATTCCAAGATAGCAATGGTAATATTTGGGTAGGGTTCGAAAATGGCGGTTTGGGATACATAGATGTAACCTCCAATCAATTGGTAATGTGCGTTTACCAACAGCAAAACAAACCTATTATTGGCAACACGGTATATGCCGTAGCAGAGTATCCGAAAAATACTTTATGGGTAGGATCGGAAAGAGGCATGACAAAAATTGTTTTTAGTACCTCTAAACCCAATATTAATAAAGCGACCATTACCCAATATTCCGAACAAGATGGTTTACCGGACAAGTCGGTTAATGGTATTCTGAGCGATGATGCTGGTAATTTATGGATCAGTTCTATAAAAGGGTTGGCCCGATTTAATTGCCAAAAAGGGTCGTTTCAAAACTTTTTACCCAATATTTATTTTACCCATAGCTGTTGTTTTAAATACAATAAACACCAACTGTTTTTCGGTACAGCCGACGGCTTTCTAACTTTCGATCCCGCACAAATTGTTTCAGATACGGCTTTGCCTGCTCTTACCATTGCTGATTTTAAATTGTTTAATAAAACCATACATATTGGTGATGAAGTAAATGGCAGTGTAGTGCTAAACAATGCCATGGCTTTTTCTAAATCGCTAGCGTTGAATTACAAGAACAATGTATTTACCATCGATTTTGCAGCACTCCATTTTGCCAATCCGGAATACAACAAGTTTGCGTATAAAATGGAAGGATTCGACAAAGATTGGATTTTTACCAACGTGGCCAACCGAAGTGCTACTTATACCAACCTTGATCCGGGTACCTACACTTTCAAGCTAAAGGCTGCCAATTATTTGGGTGTATGGAACA
>JAIXOS010000290.1 GCA_027486695.1 Chitinophagaceae bacterium
ACCAATAGCACATTCACCAAGCTCATCATGTGCATGGAATTTGGTAGTTTTTTTCACAAACTTACCGTAGATAGGGTGTTTTACTTTTCTTTCCACAGCAACAGTTATGGTTTTAACCATTTTGTTACTAGTAACAACCCCAATTCTTGTTTTGCGCAAATTTCTTACAACCATTGTTTGCATTTTATTTGGTTATTAAGCCAAAGTTCTTTTTTGTAATTCCGTTTTCAAACGGGCAATATCTCTTCTCAAACTGCGGATAGCTATTGGATTCTCTAATGGAGAAATAGCATGTGCAAATTCAAGTTTCTTTAAACGTAGTGCATCATCAGTTACTTTAGCTTTTAAGTCATCTAAGCTTAACTCTTTGATACTTTTATTAAATTCTAATTTCTTTGCCATTGCAAAATTAATTTATGGTATTATGCTTGCAAATCTCTTCTTACAATAAATTTGGTAGCGATAGGTAATTTTTGTGCTGCTAATTCCATAGCATGCTTGGCTGTATCTTCAGAAACACCATCACATTCAAAAATGATACGTCCTGGTTCAACTACTGCAGCCCAATATTCAGGGTTACCTTTACCTTTACCCATACGTACTTCGGCTGGCTTGTTAGTGATGATTTTGTCAGGAAAAACTCTAATCCATACATTACCTTCTCTTTTCATAGCACGCGTCATACTTTGGCGCGCTGCCTCAATTTGACGGCTAGTTAACCAAATTGGTTCAAGAGCTTTAAGAGCGAAAGAACCGAAAGAAATAGACGTTCCTCTTTTAGCTACTTCACGAATACGCCCTTTCTGCTGCTTTCTGTGCTTACTTCTTTTAGGCTGTAACATTATTACTAATTTGAAATTTCTTAAATGTTGTTTTGAAAAAGCTATTCTTAGTTTCTACGATCATTACGTCTGTCACCACCCCTTCTGTCGTTTCCACCTTGACGTCTGTCGTTACCGCGATTGTCTCTAGCTTCTCTTCTATCAGAGCCTTCGTTTTTACCGGCAATTGAATTAGGATTCAAATCTCTTTGACCTAAAACCTCACCTTTACAAATCCAAACCTTGATACCAATTTTTCCGTATACAGTTTGTGCAAACACATTTGCATAATCTATATCCATTCTAAAGGTATGAAGAGGAGTTCTTCCTTGTTTGAATTCTTCGCTACGCGCTATTTCAGCACCAGCTAAACGACCACTTAATTTAACTTTGATACCCTCTGCACCCATTCTGAGTGTAGAAGCTATAGCCATTTTAGTAGCACGCTTAAAGTTGATACGGTTCTCAATTTGACGAGCTATGGTATCACCAACAATAGTTGCATCTAATTCAGGACGACGAATTTCAAGAATATTGATTTGGACATCGTCTTTGCCGGTGAGCTTTTTCAATTCTTCTTTAATTCTATCAACTTCACCACCACCTTTGCCGATGATAATACCGGGCTTACTAGTGTGTATGGTTACAATCAATTTACCTAAAGTACGCTCAATTACAATTCTGGCAATTCCGCCTTTGCTGATACGAGCCAACAAATAGGTACGTATTTTTTGATCTTCGATCAACTTGCCAGCGTAATCTTTTTTACTGCCGTACCAATTACTTTCCCATCCACGGATGATTCCTAATCTATTACCAATAGGATTTGCTTTCTGACCCATATGTTGGTTTCAATTAATTTTTTGAATCTACAATTATTGTTACATGGTTGCTACGCTTCCTTATTTTATAACCCCTACCTTGAGGTGCCGGACGCATTCTTTTCAAAATTCTTCCGCCATCAACAAATACAGTTTTTACAATAAGGTTACTATCAGCTGCACTAGCGCCTTCATTTTTTTGTTCCCAATTACTAATAGCACTTTTAAGCAATTTAGCTAAAGGTACTGCGTTGTGTTGGGGATGAAATTCTAATATAGCTAAGGCTTTTTCCACCTCCATCCCTCGGATTACATCGGCTAGAAGACGCATTTTGCGTGGTCCGGTGGGATAATTATTGAGTTTAGCAAGTGCTTCCATTTTATATTTTTCTTTATTTCTACTAATGAATTAGCAACAAATTATTTTTTCTGACCTGAATGCCCTCTAAAATTTCTAGTAGGAGCAAATTCACCTAGTTTATGACCTACCATAAACTCAGTTACATAAACAGGGATAAATTTATTACCATTATGTACTGCGAAAGTGTGACCAACAAAATCCGGAGTAATGGTACTTCTACGACTCCAAGTTTTTATAACACCTTTTTTTGCTTTTCCGTCGTTAATAGCCAAAACCTTTACTTCAAGATTGGCATCAACATAAGGACCTTTTTTTATTGAACGACCCATATCTGCGTTTTAAATTTCGGTTAGTTATTTAGTTAATTTTTTACCATCACGGCGTTGTATAATCAACTTGTCGCTACCCTTACCTTTTGTTCTAGTTTTTTCGCCTTTTGCGTATTTACCAGTTCTACTGCGAGGATGACCACCAGAAGCTCTACCTTCACCACCACCCATTGGGTGATCTACTGGGTTCATTGCAACACCTCTAACTCTTGGACGGATACCTTTCCAACGATTTACACCAGCTTTACCTGCTGTTTCCAAGTTGTGATCGCTGTTAGATACCACACCTACAGTAGCATAGCAATTAATTAATACTTTTCTTAATTCTCCGCTTGGCATTTTTAAAACTGCGTACGCTTCTTCCTTATTGGCTAATTGAGCCGAAGCGCCAGCGCTACGAACCAACTTACCACCTTGACCAGGCTGCATTTCAATATTATGAATAACAGTACCAAGAGGAATATTTTTCATTTGTAAAGCATTGCCTATTTCGGGAGCTACCGCATCACCTGCAATTACTTTTGCACCTACCTGTAAGCCTTGAGGAGCAAGAATATATCTTTTTTCGCCGTCAGCATATTGAAGTAACGCGATAAAAGCTGTACGATTTGGATCGTATTGTATAGAATCTACAGTAGCTTCTACATTGTGCTTATTACGCTTAAAATCAATAATACGATATTGCTTTTTATGTCCTCCACCTATGTAACGCATAGCACGACGACCCTGAGCATTACGACCACCTGTTTTTTTGATGGGTTCTAACAAACTTTTTTCGGGCTTATTAGTCGTAATTTCAGCATAAGCATTGCCAATTCTCCAGCGAGTACCGGCGGTCATTGGTTTGTACTTTTTTAATGCCATTCTTTTTGTTTTATTGCGAACTTTTCAGCTTCGCTTACTATAATTAAATATTTGCGTATAAATCGATTGTTTCGCCTTCGGCTACAGTTACAAAAGCTTTTTTGTAAGAAGGTTTTAAACCCTGAACCAATCCTGCTTTTGTTTGACGAGCTTTGTTTTTTCCGGGATTAACAGCCGTATTGATATCGGTTACTGTTACTCCGTAAAATTGCTCAATCGCTTTTTTAATTTCTAATTTATTAGCCTTTCTATTTACTTTGAAAGCATATTTACGCAATTTGTCTTGTTGCAAATTTGCTTTTTCAGTTAAGATTGGTTTTATTAGAACTTCACTAAGTACCATTATTGTATGATTGAAGTGTTAGTTAATTGTAAGTTTTAGGCTACTTCGTTTTCAGAAAAAATCTTTGCAGTACTTTCTGTTAAAACAAGCACATCTGCATTTAACACCTCGTAGGTATTAATATCTGCTAGTAGGCTAGAAGTTAAGTTTGGAACATTTCTAGTACTCAAGTACAAACTGTCGTTGTACTCAGGTAAAACAAAAATTGTTTTTTTATCTTCTACATTTAGATTTTTGGCGATATCCAAAATAGTTTTGGTTTTTGGAACATCGATCACAATATCTTCTACTACCAAAATTGCACTATCCTTTGCTTTGTAACTAAGGGCAGAAATTTTTGCTAAATCTTTTACTTTACGATTCAATTTGAAATCGTAACTATGTGGTTTAGGCCCAAAAATAGTACCACCGCCTTTATACAAAGGGTTACGGATATTACCTTTACGAGCACCACCGGTTCCTTTTTGTTTGTGTAATTTACGGCTTGCACCTTTTACCTCTGCTCTAGTTTTTACCTTGTGCGTACCTGTGCGTCTTGCTGCCAAATACTGTTTTACAGCTAAATAAATTACGTGATCATTCGGCTCAATACCGAATATTTCTGCGGGCAATTCAACCGTTCTACCGGTTTTTTGTCCTTTTATATCTAAAACTTCTAATTGCATGTTGCTTCTGATTAAACGTGATTACTTCTGGATTAAAACGATTGAACCGTTGTGGCCCGGAACAGAACCACTAATAAGAATGTAGTTTTTCTCAGGGAAAAGTTTAACGATTTTCAAACCTTTGGTTTTAACTCGGTCATTTCCCATTCTTCCTGCCATTCTCATTCCTTTAAAAACACGAGAAGGATAAGATGATGCACCAATAGAACCTGGAGCACGTTGACGATCGTGTTGACCATGGCTAGCTTCACCAACACCAGAGAAACCATGACGCTTTACAACACCTTGGAAACCTCTTCCTTTGGTGGTACCTACTACCTCAACTTTTTCACCTTCAGAGAAGATATCAATTGAAACAGTATCACCGAGTGATTTTTCTATAGAAAAGTTTCTGAATTCTTTAACTACTTTTTTGGCCGGAGTTTGAGCTTTTGAGAAGTGATTTAGCTCTGATTTAGTGGAGTGTTTTTCTTTTTTGTCTCCTAAGCCAAGTTGTACTGCACTGTAACCGTCAGTATCAACTGTTTTAATTTGTGTAACAACATTGGGAGCTGCTTCGATGATAGTACAAGCTATTTGCTTACCATCTGCTTCGAAGACGCTGGTCATGCCGATTTTTTTTCCAATAATTCCTTTCATCGATTTGCGGTTTACGCCCCGCTAGGTTGTGTAGGACATTTTGCAGATGATAGCAAAATTCAATCCCTTGTTTGCTACTGACCTTTTCCTTTATTAAATTTTGCTAACAAAATCTTCAGAAGTACCAGTAGTAAACAAACCTCGAAGGGCTTGTTTATATGTTGTGTCTTTTAAGACTGTTTGTTTCAGAGCTCTTTTTTGCATTTAGCATTGAGAGATGATTGAAAGAACTTGAATTGAACAAAGCAATTATGCTTTGATTTCAACTTCAACACCAGATGGCAAATCTAATTTACTTAGCGCATCTACAGTTTTAGAAGAAGAAGTGTAGATATCCAACAAACGCTTGTGTGTAGCTAGTTGAAATTGTTCACGACTCTTTTTATTAACGTGCGGAGAACGCAAAACAGTAAATATGCGCTTGTGCGTTGGTAAAGGAATAGGACCTGTAACAACTGCACCTGTGCCGCGAACGGTTTTCACAATTTTCTCAGCAGATTTATCTACCAAGTTGTGATCGTAAGATTGTAATTTGATTCTGATTCTTTGAGACATATCCTTTTCCCAATTTTTTCATTGGGAGTGCAAAAGTAGGAGACAAATTTGAAAGTGACAAGAAAAAAGAAAACTATTTTTCAAATTTTTAAAAAAAGTTTTTGAACAAGCGGATTTGTGTGTATAAAATTAGTTATTGACCTTGTTTATACACCTTGTGGTAGTAATTATTTATTGTTCATTAATCAATAACATTGGTACAGTTGTGTGAAATGCCATTTGCAATGTATGACTTTCGGTGAACCAATGCTGGTACCACTTATGTTTTTTGGCAATTAAAAGCAACAAATCGGACTTGTTGCTTTTCACAAAATGGTTTACTGCTTTTTGAAAAGACGTATTCACCAACGTCATTACCTCCAATTTACTGACATGAAACAATTGACACTGCAACTCACTAAGCGCGTATGCAGGCTCGGTATCGGAACTATTTACATGTACAACAGTTAAATCAACTGCGGCTTTACCTATCACTTTATTCACTTTGTGGTAGGTATTTTCCAACGCTTGTTGGGTATCGCTACAAAGTACTACTTGACGAATGGTTTGGTACTTACAGTATTTAGGTACAATCATAACTGGAATTCTGCAAGTTTCAGCTACCTGAAGAGCGGTACTTCCAATAAGTTTCTCTTCCAACAGTCCGCCACCCGTTATACTCATTACTATAAAGCTTACGCCTTGCATTTGTGCATATTGACTAATACCAAAAGGAAGCCTATTCATTTCGGTATGTAGGTGTATTGTTACCGGTGTATCTGTTGCGTCGAGTAATGCCTGTTTTAAGTTTTGCATATGCTGTTGCACATCTCGTTCTAACTGCGATGGTTCAATTACTGATGCAGGTGCCAACATTTCGGCTCCCATAACCATTGGCAATTCGTAGGCATGGTACAGTGTAATTTGAGGTATCATGAATTGCTGGGCTAGCTGAATAGCATAAGTAGCGGCATTAAATGCGGCAGGTGAAAAATCGGTTGGCACCAAAATGGTTTTCATAAGTACAAGTTTGTACTAAAATTAGTCCTTGCCAATAATGTAAATGATGATTTTACTCATGTATGAAAAGAAATGATTGCCTAATGTCATGAGGTACCACTTGACTACATCTAGAGGTAACTTCATTGAGCTAGGGGCACAAAACAGCTACTGTGTTTAACTTTAGGATGATTGGCAATGATATATAAAACAACAGCCTAAGCAATTTGCCTAGGCTGTTGTGTAAGCATATTCACCAAAAAATTAGTCTTTATTGGGCTGAGGAGTATAACGTAAATACGGTTTAATTACATTTACGCCTTTTGGAAATTTAGCAATTGCATCTTCCGTTTTAATAGCAGGGACTACAATTACATCTTCACCATCTGTCCAGTTAGCAGGTGTAGCTACACTGTAGTTAGCTGTTAATTGTAAAGAATCTACCACCCTCAATACTTCGGTAAAGTTACGACCTGTTGATGCCGGGTAAGTAATGATAAGTTTTACTTGTTTTTCGGGCGAAATGATAAACAAAGAACGAACAGTTAAAGTTGCTGACGCATTGGGATGAATCATATCGTAAAGATTGGCCACTGTTTTCTCAGGATCGGCGATAATTGGGAAGCCAACAGTAACACTTTGGGTTTCGTTGATATCGTTAATCCAACCTTTGTGACTTTCTACTCCATCTACACTTAATGCCAAAACCTTAACGTTTCTTTTGGCAAACTCTTCTTGCAACAACGCAGTTTTACCCAATTCGGTAGTACAAA
>JAIXOS010000191.1 GCA_027486695.1 Chitinophagaceae bacterium
ATTTACGGTTAAATTGTTCAACACAGAAGGAGTTGTAGGAAGTTCAGACCCAGAAGTAACTGCCACTGAGGTATCTGCATATACTACATTTACTGTAGAACCGAAAGTAGGGGTTCCGGTGAATGAACCTGCTTTTCGTGTGATTGTTAACCCTGTATTCAATGTAAGGTTTGTTCCCGCTGCAAGAGTTCCTGCTGTAATGTTTAGAGCATTAGCAACTGTTAAAGCATTACTTAATGTGGTAGATGCATTAACAGACAATGTACCCACAGTACTTGAACCACTAGTAGCAAAAAATGATGCACTTGTACCAGTTAAAGTTAAAGTAGTTGAGGCATCTGTGGTCACTGTTTTGGTTGAACTACTACCATTAATACCAGCTAAAGAGGTGGTTGAACCTGAAAAAATTACTTGCTGTGTATTGGTATTGCTTGCTCCGTTCATGGCATAACCAACATTGTTCAATACGTTAGTTCCGGTAAACGTAATATTACCATTATTTCCACTTACATCAAAACTACCTATGGAATAAATACTTTGGCCACCACTTAATCCAGTTAAATTCAAATTATTAACTATCGCTCCATTCAATAAATAAATACGTTGGTTGCCCGTACTACCAGCAAATTGAAAACGACCAGTGCCGGTCAAAGTACCTGCAACATATAATTTACCACCATTACCAGCCGTACCTGTTGTAAACAACCCATTATTGCTGAAGGTTAAATTGTTAGCGTAGTAACTGTTAGTTGTAGCGTTAGCCAAACCTACAGAACAACCATTAATCACAATGTTCACCAAATTAGCAGCTGTAGCATTCTGAGGAATAAATCCTGCAGCCATACGAACCGTATCGCTAAATCCACCGGTTGCAGCAAACTCTAAAGTAGCCGCTCCGTTAGAAGAAGTAACCAATGCACCGCCAGTTCTAGTAAATCCAGAAGCAATACCAATAAATTTTAAAGTAGTACCTGAAGCCAACGAAATTGAATCACCAACGGTTAAACCGGCTACACTCAAATTGTTGTTAACAGTCAATAAACCAGTAGAACCACTTACTGTCAAATTGCTTAAAGTATTGGTAGTACCATCTGTAGATTGGTCTAAAGTTAATCCCAAAGGACTAGTACTGCTACTTGTAATACTTGAAGATGAAGAACCTCGAATAGCACCACTACCGGTATAAGAAGTAGTACCTGCAATTGTTAATCTAAAACCATTCAAATTCAACAAAGTATTGGTTAAAGTAAGATTACGCACCGAAATATTTGCTGAAAGTTGTGGCATGTTGCCATTGCTAACTGTTACATCAGAAGAGCTTGAAGGTACGATACCATCACACCAATTGGATGCGCTATTAAAATTACCATTAGCACTACCAATCCACAAGCCGGCAGTTCCGCTGATAGCAATATTACTTCCATTATCTGATGAAGTGACACCAGGAGAAGATGAAACCACACGAATACGGTAACCACTACCTGTTGCACCGGCAGGAATTGTAGCAGTAATAGTGGCAGCAGTAACGGACGTAATACTACCAATAGTGGTAGCACCGGTGAAATTACCACTTGCATTAGATAATTGTACGCTAAAAATATTGACCGGATCATATGTACCTGTAGCATCGAAAGTAACGCTGATGGTATTTCCGGCACAAGTAGTAGCACCTGTATATGACACATTGCTGATAGCATTACCTGCTGCCACTATAGAACCTGCATTACCAATTACATAGGTATTATTAGTAGTAGGCAAAGTAGCACCGGTTACAGTTACACTGTTGCTCACCACCGATACACTGCTTGTAGTAAAACTAGTAGTATAAGCACCTAATTCTACCGAACCGGCAGGATTAAAGCTAGTGTAATTAGCGCCATTAAATTGGTACGTTACATCAGCTGTAGAAGCCCCACTTGATTGGATATCCCATTGTAAGTTAACTACATTAGCACTATTGGCAACAGCTAAAGACAATGCCGCTACACCAACAGTTACGTTAGGAGTGCCTGAAGTATTGGTTAATGTAATTGGCGTGTAAGCACTACTTGTACCAATCGGTAGCACTGTAGCAGTACCACCAACACTGTTGTAAATAAAATTACCGGAACCACTTGCATCTACATAAGAGGAAGCACTTGCACCACTTGTGCTTGTTACAGTTAAGTTAAGGGTACTCAATGCCAAAACACCACTTGTTAAAGTAAGTGAACCAACGGAGGTATTAGCACCCAAGGTTACTACACCCGATGTTTTATTGATTGTCAAATTAGCTCCACTTGCAGGCAACTCAATGCTAGTAGTTATATTACCTGTTCCTGAATAAGTAATGGAAGCTGGCGTTGGGGAAAATGTAGGAACTGCGCTAATAGTACCCGCAATTCTATTGATAGAACCCACTGTTAAACTTGTTCCACTAGAGTTTGTAAATGTACCAGAAGTAAGGGTCAAAGCACCTGTTACCGCTTTGGTACCCGTAAGAGTAATATTAGCTGCAATATTTAAACTCCCAACAGTAGCCGGAAACTCATTACTAGGGGTAACAGCACCGGAATAAAAAACATTAACATTAGAAGGAACAGTAAAAGTACCTGTTGCAGTTACACTACCCGCACTTCTTCTAATTGTTTTGCCACTGTTTACAGTTAAAGAACTACCA
>JAIXOS010000354.1 GCA_027486695.1 Chitinophagaceae bacterium
CAATACAATACGCTCCCGCATTTGAATCGACAATTGGTCTACCGGAAAATCGGCCATCAATTCGCTTCTGCCAGAAAGTTTGTTGATGTATTTTTTGGTAAGTTCATATTCATTATACACCATTTTCCAAATTTCCCCATACACTTTGTGGTCTTTTAAAAACTCTGTGAGTGGGAAAAAGCATTTTTGCATCGCCATTTCGCAGTTGTCTAGCAAGGTTTTGAAAAACAAGGAATGTTGGTACAAGTCTTGCAATTCTTGCCATTTGCCTTGTTCTTCCAAGGCTTTTAGTGCGGTACCTACGCCATAATAGCCGGTTACATTTTGTTTTACCTGACTCCAGGCACCTACAAACGGAATGGCACGAAGGTCTTTCAACGCCAATTTATTGGAGGCACCACGTTTGGTTGGACGGCTACCAATATTGGTTTCAGCATAAAAACGTAGCGGACTTGCATGCCCTAGGTATTCAATGAAATAAGGATTTTCTTTCAGTTGAATATAGCTGTCATAGCTAACTGCTGCAAGGCTTTTCAGCAATTCTTCCTCCTTTTTTTCCAACGTTACTTTGTTGGGTGGTTGCAAATGATTGCTAATGCCGGCATGAATCAATTGCTCTATATTGTATTTGGCTGCTTCAATAGTACCAAAGTTTGAACTCACGGTTTGACCTTGTACCGTAAGTTGTATTTCTTTGTTAGAAATGTTTTTACCCATCGATGCATAAAATTGGTGTGTTTTACCACCACCTCTTGCCGGAGGACCACCACGACCATCAAAAAATACCACGTCTACATCATATTGTTTGGAAATAGCAGTTAATTCTTCTTTTGCCTTATAAATGCTCCAATTGGCCATTAAGTATCCGCCATCTTTGGTGCCGTCGCTAAAGCCAAGCATAATGGTTTGTTTATTGCCACGTTGCTGTATGTGTTGCCGATAAATTTCATTCTCGTACAATGCTTTCATGGAGTCAGCCGCATGTTGCAAATCGTCTACCGTTTCAAAAAGCGGTACAATATCTACCGATAAGTGCTCTTTTTTCCAACCACTTAATAAAAACAATCCAAATACTTCCAATGCATTCAACGCACTTTGGCATTGGCTGATAATGTATCGGTTGCAACCCGCCTCGCCATTTTGTTGTTGGATGGTTTTTACCGCCCGCATTACAGAAATAGTGTCTTTGTGAATTTCATCGCTCAATACATTACAATCAATACATACATTGATATTGGTGAGAATGTCAATTTTTTCTTGGTCACTAAGTTCGGCAAAGTTGTTGGGCAAGGCATCGGTATTGGCCGCTAGTGCTTCGAGTATTTTGGTGTGTACCGTACTTTCCTGGCGAATGTCCAATGTTGCAAAGTGCAACCCAAATACTTCCACTTTGTTGGTAAGTTCTTCTACCAAATGCACAAACATGCCGTTGTGCTCGTACACAAGCATTTCTTTTATTTCGTGCAACGATTCTAATAAAAATGCTTTGGTAACATCATGGTTGGGTTCGGGTTTGTACACATTGTCGTGCACTCTTTTTTCTAGTTCTACCAATGCTTCCTCAACGCCTTTGAAGGTTAGGCGGCGTTTCAATTTTCTGATATCAGAGTAGTAAGCTTTCAACAATGCTTCGCGCAATGCTTTTGCTACGTTTAGGGTGGTGTCGGCACGCACAAACGGATTGCCGTCCCTATCGCCTCCGGGCCAAAATCCCATTTTGATAATTGGATTGTTGGGGTTGTACGCTTCGGGGAAACTGTTTTTAATAAAGCTTACAATTTGTCCTGTTGCAGGATAAAAAATATTTCGCAAATACCAAATTAAGGTATTGGCTTCATCGAATGGAGTAGGTTTTTTCTTTTGGAAAAAAGGCGTACGGCCCAATTGACGCAAATAACTGTATATGTCGGCTTCGCTGTTGGTACTTACTGCCGAGGTAAGGTCGTGAATAATGCCAAGTACAGCACCTCTGTAAAACTGGGTAGGATGTGCTGTAAGCACCAATTGAATGTTGAAATCCTTTAGTTTTTCCTTGAGTTGTGCTTCGTGGTTGCCATTGCCAATTTCCAATGCCAAGTGTTTCATAGTGCCTTTTCCACCCATATCGTGGATTTGCGTAAACGCAGCATCTTCTAAGGCATCAAACAGTACCACCTGTCTTTCTATGAATTGTACAAATTTAAACAATACATCTGCTTTTTCTTCCTCGCTGTTTAGGGCCATCTGTTTGGCAAAAAAGTCTTCGATAATTTCTACCGGACTTTTTCCCTTTTTGTAACCTTCCTCACAATTGAGCAACAAAGTAGAAACCTGTATGCCCGTTTTTTCTATTCTGTGAAACGGCAACGATGTAAATAAACTGTTGTAGAGCTGAAATTTGATACCCACAAGGCTATGAAATTGCTGCAGGCTTGCTGGACTCGACATGTTACATTTGGTTAAAATTGGTTAATAATGGGCAAGCACTCTCGTTAATGACGGGTGAAAAATAATAAAAATTTGGACAAGATTTTAGATTTTGGTTAACTTAGCCGCACAATCAATGAAAAAACAGCCAATCATAGTATTTTTTTATATGCCAATTACCACTTCGGGTAGTACTTCTACCACGTTCTTTACAACAACAACCCTGTAAAGGGTTAATTATTTCATATCGTTATTGGGCATCTCGCTGTTATCTTCGCAAAAATTTTTGTTTTACTGTTTTTATTACTCAACTTATTTACAGATGAAAGTTCTAAAGTTTGGTGGCTCTTCTGTAGCCAATGCCGACAATATTAAGAAAGTAGTTAGTGTTATACAACAACCTCAATATCGCAGTTCCATTGTAGTCGTTTCGGCGTTAGGTGGCGTTACCGATGCTTTATTGTCAACGGGCAATTTGGCTGCAGAAGGCAACGAAGCGTACAAAGAAACCCTTCACCAATTGGAATTAAGGCACTTAGATACGGTAAAATTATTGTTGCCCGTAACCGCACAAAGCAGCTGTTTGAGTAGTGTAAAACAAATTTTTAACGAGTTGGAAGACATATGCGAAGGGGTGTTTCGTCTTGGCGAATTGTCGGCTCGTACAAAAGACCGCATTGTGAGTTTTGGCGAATTGCTTTCTTCCAAAATCATCAATTTCTATTTGAAAGCCGTTGGTTTGGCTTCCGAATGGATTGATAGTCGTTTGGCTATTAAAACCAATAGTAATTTTGGTTTTGCTGCGGTAGATTTTGAAGCGACTACTACTGCAATTCAAGCTATATTGAAGGCTTCATCTGCACAATTGTTTCTTGCACCCGGCTTTATTGCAAGTGATGCCGAAAACCATACCACCACTTTAGGACGTGGCGGTAGCGATTATTCGGCCTCTATTTATGCTGCTGCCATCAATGCCGAAGCGGTAGAAATATGGACAGATGTTACCGGTATGATGACTGCCGATCCGAGATGGGTGCCCAATGCCCGTACCATACCGCATACGTCGTACCGCGAAGCAATGGAGCTATCGCATTTTGGTGCCAAAGTCATTTATCCGCCCACCATACAACCGGCAATGGCCAAAAACATACCTATTTGGGTAAAAAATACTTTTGCACCCAATGAGGCCGGAACGTTAATTGAACAAAAATCTACAGCCGATGTACCCAGTGGGTCAGAAATTATTACCGGTATTTCTAGCATCAACCATGTTGCCTTGCTGAGTTTAGAAGGTAGCGGAATGGTTGGAATACCGGGTTTTAGCAAGCGCTTATTTCAAGCCTTGGCCAATGAGCAAATCAATGTTATTTTAATAACGCAAAGTTCTTCGGAGCATTCTATTTGTGTAGGGATTAATTCGGTAGATGCAGAAAAAGCAAGTGTAGCTGTAAATGCCGCTTTTGAAAATGAAATTGCTTCGGGCAAAGTAGATCCTTTAAAAATTGAAAAAGATTTGTCTGTAATAGCCTTAGTGGGCGATAAAATGCGCAGTCACCAAGGTATTGCCGGTAAAATGTTTGGCGCATTAGGTCGCAACGGCATCAATATTCGTGCAATAGCACAAGGCTCTTCAGAACGCAATATTTCGGCAGTAGTGGCGCACGCCGATGTTAAAAAAGGCGTGAACGTATTGCATGAAGCCTTTTTTGAATCCTCTTACAAGCAGCTCAATGTGTACATTGTGGGTGCAGGAAACGTAGGCAGCAAATTGATAGAGCAAATAAAACAGCAGCAAAGCTATTTGTTGCAAAATTTGAACTTGCAGGTACGCATAACCGGTATAGCTACAAGCAAAAAAATGTTGTTTGTGGACAATGGCAACGAAATAGATTTGAATAATTGGAA
>JAIXOS010000088.1 GCA_027486695.1 Chitinophagaceae bacterium
ACTTCTAACAAAGCCGTTGGCGAGCGTGCCGAGGGTAACTGGGGTGGTATCATTTTATTGGGTAGAGCCGCTATCAACTGAGCACGCGGTACTGCTAACATTGAAGGTTTAGCTGTATCTGTAAATACTGAATATGGTGGAGGTGCTACTCCTAACGATGACGACAACTCAGGTAACTTAAAGTATGTACGTATTGAATTTGGTGGTTACATTTTTGAAACCGATAAAGAAATCAATGGTTTAACATTTGGTGGTGTTGGTCGTGGTACTACTATCGATCATATCCAATGTTCTTATACCAACGACGATTCATTTGAGTGGTTTGGTGGTACCGTTAACTGTTCTCATTTAATTGCTTACCGCGGTGTAGATGATGATTTTGATACAGATTTTGGTTTCTCTGGTTCAGTTCAATTTGGTTTATCTGTTCGCGATCCACAATTATCTGATTTAAGTGCAGGTTCTACATCAGAAGGTTTTGAATCTGATAACGATGCTACTGGTTCAACTGCAACTCCTCAAACCAAAGCATTGTTTACCAACATTACAGTAGTTGGCCCATACAGAGGCAATTTGAGTAGCTCTATAGGTGATTTTAAACGTGCTGCTCGTATTCGTAGAAATTCTGCTTTAAAAGTATTCAACAGTGTATTTACCGATTTCCCTATTGGTATTTTTGTGGATGGTTCTGCTGTTCGTAACAACTTAAAGGCTGGTACCGCTAAATTTAAAAACAACCTATTTGCAGGTAATGCAGTATTGGTTGAAAGTGGCACAGCTAGCACTTTGAAAGATTCTTTGTTCTCTGCTTCAGTTTTCAAAAACGATTCTATTGCATTAACTACAAGCATCTTAACCGCTCCTTTTAGCTGGACTTCTCCTGATTTTCGTCCTATTGGCGGTTCTTTAGCTACTCAAAATGTAGACTTTACCGATGCAGCCTTTACAGGTTTGTTGTCTGAAGCTTGTGCTTCTATCGATTCTACACCTATTACTGGTGTTAGAAATGTGATTGGTTGTGTTACCAACCAAACTTACACTGCTGGTGCAATGTCAGGTGCTGTTACTTACACTTGGACAGTACCTACTGGTGTTACCATCGTTTCTGGTCAAGGTACACGTAGCATTACCGTTGCTTTTGGTTCTAAATTCTTGAGTGGTACACTTAGAGTAGTAGGTGCTAACGATTGTGGCAATACTGCTACTTCTCGCGTTAGCTTATTTAAAACCAAATTAGTAGCTCCTGCTGCTATTACAGGTACTACTAACCTATGCGAATTCACTACTACCGCTACTGCTTACAGCATTCCTGCTGTTGCCGGAGCTGCTACATACACATGGTCTGTATTGGGCGATTCTGGTGTAGTTGTATCTCAATCTGCTAATACCGCTAACATTCGTTTCAACAACGTTAGCTTTGGTGTAGTAAGAGTTGAAGCTGCTGCCGGTTGTATGTCAGTTGCTAAAACTTTGGTTGTTAAACGTACTTTACCTAAAAAACCAGGTGTTATTACCGGTGCTACTGAAGTGTGTGATGTATTGGGTACTAGCCAAACATTTAGCATCAGCCCTGTTGATTTAGCTACTTCTTATACTTGGAACTTGCCTACTGGTGCTACTTTGGTTAGCGCTACTGGTACTACTGCTACTATAAACTTCGATAACAGTTTTGTGAGCAAATCGGCTATTGGTGTACAAGCCAACGCAGGTTGTGGTAGTTCTGCTGCAAGCATTTTGAAAATTGCTAAAACATTGCCTAAAAAACCAGGTGCTATTACCCTTAGCAGTACCGATGTTTGTGGTGCTATCTTAAATGGTACACAACTTACCGCTACTATTGCTCCAGTTGCAGGTGCTACCGGTTATACTTGGACTTTACCTACTGGTGTTAGCTTAGTATCTCAAAACAATAGCACTGCAAATGCAGTGGTTACATTAAACAACAGTTTTGTATCTGCTACGGCTATTGCTGTTAGAGCTGACAGATTGTGTGGTTCTAGTGCCAATGCTGTTGCTGTATTAAAAATCAACAAACCTACAGGTGTTACCACTGTGTTCGGACCTAAAACTGTTGCTGGTTCTGCTTCAGGTGTAGTGTATACTGCTAGTGCTGTTACCAATGCTACTAGATTCACTTGGGTTTTACCTGTTGGTGTTACTTTGGTTTCGGCAAATACCGATTCTTCTAGCATCACTGTTAATTTCTCTTCTACCTACAAAACAGCTTCTTTCTCTGTTACTCCAAGATCATTGTGTGGTGCAGCACCTACGGTGAAAGTGGCAATTGCAAGAGGTACTGTAACTGCTGCCCCTTCTGCAGCTGTTGGCATAGAGGCATTGACTAACGAAGTGGTTAACGCTATTCAAGCAAATGTTTATCCTAACCCATCTACCGGTGCTTTTGTAGTAAACATTAAAAATGCTGATGTTACTACTAATGCTGCTTCAGTTCAAGTGATCAACATTTATGGTCAAACTGTAGCTTCTTACAAAACAGTTAGTGTAAATGGCAATATTCAATTGTCTATCAACAACAACAGTTTAACCAACGGATTGTACACCATTAAATATACCGTAGGTAATACTACCGGTACTACTCGTGTAATGATTCAAAAATAGTTTTTGAGTTTCCAAAGTTGGATTTAGTGAATGGAGGGATGCCGAAAGGTATCCCTCTTTTTTTATCTTGAAACATGAGTAATGCTACTAAAACATCCGCTACCTTTTTTCTAAATGCCACAAACGAAATGGCTAAATTTAATACAATGATAAAATGGCAACACTCATTCTTATAAAGCCTTTGAGCAACTTGCATACCAAATTGTTAGGTGTATGTTAAGTAAATTAGGAATAATGTTTTGTTGTTTGTGGCTAGCTATTACCCCAATATGGGCACAATATGGAGCCGACGAACCATGCAATGCCTACAGTATTGCGGTCAATAGTCTACAAAATCCCGATAAAATAAAGATTGCCGCTAGCATCAATACATTAGGAGCACCCAACTTTACCAACTCTACCGCGGCAACGGCTAAAGTGCAACTGTTACAACCAACATACTGCAATGGCTTTACTACCACTACCAACGATTGGTGGTACACTTTTACCGTTCCTTATTCCGGCTACTTTTCTTGTAATTTTACCAACACCATCAATAGACAATATTTTGATTGGGTTATGTACACTTCTTCAACAATGACTTGTAGTGGGAGTACTTTTACCGAAGTGGCAAGTAGTAGCCAATGCACCGCTAACGGTATGCAACCCACCCTTACACAAGTTGGTCCGCTACCCTACGGCACGCGTATTTATTTGCGTATGTGGCACGAAGCTGCCTTTAATCAAAAAAACATACAATCTTACGAAATCAGCATCAACGAAGTAGCCGCCCCTGACGATGTGCCCGCTTGCGTTGAACCCATTTTTCCGCCCAATAACGCTGCTATTTTTCAAAACAAGGTTTTGCTGCAATGGCAAACAAGCAACTTTGCAACCAATTATGATATCTACCTAAAAGATAGTACCCTTAATTCCGAATACGAATTAGTAGGCAATTCCACTTCGCACAATTTCACTGTCGATAATTTAATCAGTTCACATGTCTACAATTGGTATGTTGTTCCGTTTAACAAATATGCCGAAAGCAATTCCAATTGTCAACTTACCAACTCTTTTACAGTACAAGCTAGTCCTACGGCCTCTTGCCTTACCGCTCTGCCTTTGTGTATACCCGGCAGTATTTTGCTCCCCATCAACCGCAACGATAGCACCGCCGGTACCAATGCACAATATGGCTGCCTTACAGAACACACCAATCCTACCTTTTATTGGTTTAAAGTGGCAACCGATGGCAACCTAAAGTTGCGATTAACGGCCAATCCTGCTGCCGATGTTGATTTTGTAGTTTGGGGACCTTTTTACGGTTTACAACCAGCTTTGGCTAGCTGTAGCAGCAATGCCTACAGTGGCTTTCCGTGCGGAAGTACTCTAGGCGAACCAATTATATGCGAGAATAGTGCTACCTATGGTGGCGATATAGAAATAGACTCCGCCAAAGCAGGCGCGTTTTACTTGCTAATGATGACCAACCCATCACCCGCTGCTACTACGGTTACGGTCAAAACATTTGGCAACAATAAAGCCACTTACGATTGTATGCCAACTATTTACGAGTTTTCTGCTACACCCAATACCGATTGTAACAACAATACGTATAGTGCTAAATTTTCGCTCAAAGTAAAAAACCCACCTGCTTCGGGCAGCTGTATTGTAACCGATAATTTGGGTCATAGCAATACTTTTTTTGCTCCGTTTGCCAATACCTTAACCGGAACGATTACTGGCCTTACGGCTAACAATGCCCCGCAAAATTTAACCGCTTATTTTACAGACTTACCTGCTTTAAGTTCATGTATACAGTTTACATCTCCTGCGCCTGCCCCTAATAACAATAGTTGTACAACTACACAAAGCCTCAACATTGATGGCCTCGTAGGCAATTTGAGTGGTTATACTAGTCAATGTGCAGGCAAGGATGCAGCCGAACCTAACTACTGTGGCGCTACTAGTTGTAAATCTGTTTTTTACAAACTAAGAACTGCTCAACAAACAAGTAGCAATATCTTGAACATTCAGTTCAAGGGAGGAAATTTAGCCACCAATGATTGTATCAAGGGGCTTAGGTTAGCATTATTAAACAATTGTACCACCTTAGCACCGGTAAGTCCTACCTGCGTTCAAATACCCAATAACAATGGTTTTGCATCATTTACAGGCTTACAACCTGGTACCGACTACTATTTGGCGGTTACGCCTGCCGATTGTAGCAGCTATGATTGTAGCTGGAATATGGAACTACAAGGTGTGGGCGTTTTGCCCGTTGTACTAGGGAGTTTTGAAGTTATGAGCAACCAACACAACAATGTTTTGCAATGGCAAACTTTGTATGAACAAAATATTGCTTATTTTGAAGTATACAGAGGATTTGACAACCAACATTTCGATAAAATAGCCACGATTACTGCCAATAACTTTCGGCATGGATACCAATACCAGTTTACCGATAATAACATTAGCAATCATACCAATTTTTACAAAATAAAAATCGTATTTCAGGATGGTACCGAAGAAACCTCCGTTGTAAAAAAGGTAAGCAACTTACAAGCATCCGCATTTAGTGTTACCATTGCTCCCAACCCTGCACCATTGCGTGCCACAGTAAACATTCATTCACAAAGAGCCGACAAGGGGCAAATATTGGTAAGCGATGCTATTGGCAGACTGTTGGCTACTTACCCCATTACATTAACCCCGGGTAACAATCAGTTCACTATTCCTACACATCAGTTCCAAACTTCTACACTTTTTGTAAATGTACTTACAGCCAATGGCACACACCACACCATTCAATTACGAAAATAATCCGCTATCTACAACACAAAAACAGCAGTAATCTTTCCAAAACAGTTGGTTTGTTATGATACTGTTATGATACTGTTACCATACAATTAAGTTTCGTTTATGTACTGTATACAACTTACTCGGCTAGCTACTTTCGCACTGCATTAGTAGCTCCATTTACCTTAAGTAACATACCCTGTGACTTAGGTTAGCGATAGCTATATGCAGTATAAATTTATCTTACCCATGCGTTTTATTTGTCTTGTTTGCTGTATCGCTATTTTATTCACCACGCAGTCGTGTATACCTACCAATAAGCTCTACTACTTTCATAATCAGGAAATTGGTAGTCATTCGGTGGATTCGAGCAGAAGCCTGCTACCGCTTAGCATACAACGAGGCGACAAAGTAACTATTACCGTTAGTTGCCCCGACCCTACACAAACAGCCTTTTTAAATCCTTTCAACACACAAAATACCGGCAATGCCAACAGCGGCGCAGGATTTGTGGTCAATAGCCTGGGCCAAATTGATTTTCCGCTCATTGGCAAATGCACTATTGCAGGATTATCGAGCGAGCAAGCAGCGGACACCATCAAAAAAAAGCTGCAACATTACTACCGAGAACCTTATGTGTATGTTAATTTGATTGGAAAAGTTTTTTTCCTCAATGGCAAAAACGGTATGACTATTCCACTAAACAATGAACGTTTAACTATTTTCGAAGCTCTATCGCAGGTTGGCGCGCAAGACCATTTTGAACGCAGAGATGCCGTTTGGATTGTTAGAGAAGAAAATAACCAACGTAGTTATCACTTGGTGAATTTAAACGATAAATCTATATTCAGTTCGCCCTACTACTATTTACACAACAACGATTTTATATACATTCGTCCTAATCAGTTTTACTCATTATTTGCACAAAACAGCCCTGTTCGTAATGCATTTTTAGGCTTTTCAGCCGTTTTAGGATTGTTTTTTGCATTCAGACGTTAATTCATTCTGCCCCTTGAAAGAAGATCGCAACATTTGGGAGTCATCTAGCGCTGCATCTCCCCAAACCAAAAGCAACGTAACTGCTACAACCAATAGCCATTATTTGGATATTGATATACGCAGGGTTTTTTCAGTATGGCCTTACATTTTAGTTTTGGGTTTGGCCGGTTGGTGGGTAGCTAAATTGTATTTAAGGTATGTACACACGGTGTATTCGGTATCTACCTCAATTAACATACAGCAACAGCAAGAGGTTTCAATTGGGCAGGCACTTTATGGCTCTGCACGCGATCCTTTCAACGACCAAATTGCTTATTTTAAATCGCCCACATTAGCTACCCAATTGGTAGATAGTTTGGGACTTCAATACAACAGCATTGCAAAGGGTACTTTTAAAGATAAAGACTGTTATGGGATTATTAGATGGAGCATTGTACAACATCCAAAACCGCTTCAGTTTACCCTTACACCTCAAAAAAATGGCTTTAGTGTACTTGTTGACTCTACCACAATCATTGGCAATTGGGGAGCGCCAATGACAATTAAAGGAAGTACCGTTGTTATCAACAAGCTTGACAGTACAATAGCTAGTACGCCTATTACTTGTACCGCAACCGATGTATTGACAGCAGCCTTTAAACTTAGCAAGGCCATTAACATTGTAGCGGCCAAAGAAAGTAACATCATTACCCTTACCTACTCGGATATTTCCAATAACAGGGCAATTGATATTTTAAATGGATTGGTTGTTTTGTACAACCAAGTATTAAAACAAGATAAAACACGCTCTTTTGCGCAAGCCATTGATTTTATTGAAAAAAGAATGGGGCCATTAGCTGCCGAACTAGACTCAATTGAAACTGCTTTAGCCCACTATAAGGCAGGTAAGGGCTTTATTGGCACATCGGCAAATGGTGCTATGTATCAAGAGCAAATGAAAGGTTACGATCAAGAACTGGTAAAAATTGGCATTCTAAAAAGCACAATTGTTGCTATTGAAAAATTTATCATCAATCCAAATTTAAAAGATGAAAACTTGGCTTTAGTGGGTATTTCTGACGGCTATTTACAAAGTTTATTAACCCAATACCAACAGCTGAGAGCCGAAAGAGATAAGCTAGATTTAGTGGCTACAGATAATTTTCCCAACAAACTATTACTTGATAAACAGTTAACTGAATTGCGCAACAATTTGTTTATGCAAGTTAAAAACTACAAAAACAACCTTGCCATAACCGAAAACAGCTACCAACAAAAAATGTCGGCAGCCCATGCCTTGCTAAAAAATACGCCGCACGAAGAAAAAGAATTGATTGATAAATTTAGAATACAAAATATCAAAGAAGCACTGTTTTTAACCCTGTTACAAAAGCGAGAAGAAGCCGCTATAGCACAGGCTTCTGTTACGGTAAATACCAAAATATTGGTACCTGCCGCAAAACTAACCGCCACCGAAAAACCTGATAGAAACAAAATAGGCTATATAGGCATGGCTATTGGTATGCTACTACCATTAACGTTTGCGCTGCTACGCGAGTTACTGAACAGAACCATTATTTCAAAAAAGCAGTTGACCAACCTATCTAAAATACCGGTTATTGCCGAGTTAGAACAAGGTAATCATGCCAATAACAATACCAACGCAGCGAGTCCTTTTGCCGTATCGCTACGCGAACGTTCAATGATTGGCGAACAAATACGCTCACTACGTACTACATTGGCCTTTTATCAAACAAATCCTCAAGCATGCACCTACATCATGATTACCTCAAGCATGAGTGGTGAAGGAAAATCGTTTCTATCGCTCAACCTTGCCCGCAGCTATGCATTACAAGGAAAAAGAGTGGCCTTATTGGAATTTGATTTGCGCAGACCCAAAATGAGTAAAACGCTTCAGGTCGCCAACCAACGGTTGGGCTTAAGTTCGGTGCTATTGGGCAAATGCCAACCACACGAAATCATTCAACAGCCGCTTGCTCAAGAAGATGCCACCGAATGTTTGCATTTTTTTCCGGCAGGGCTCATTCCTCCCAATCCACAAGAACTGATTTCAGGTCAATATATGCCTGTACTAAAATCCTATTTGGATGCCCATTACGATGTGGTTATTATTGACACACCGCCTTATGGCATTGTTGCCGATGCGCAAATTTTAGGTGCTTGGGCTCACGTAACTCTTATTATGGTGCGCTTTAACTACACACTCAACCAACAAATCAGCGAGGTAAATGAATGGCATCAAAAAAACACATTCGGTAATATGGCGCTGATTTTCAACGGCATTCAACATACCGGCTACTACGGATACAGATACAACAACTATTATTATAAACGCAAATACGGGTATCAATACTATTCGGGCAACGAAGCGTAATTGCCTATTTCAGTTGCTAACTATTCTTTTTTAAAAGGCTATGCATTCTTCTACCAATATACCTAACAACCATCAATGGCTCGAAGTATTACAACCACACCAAAGTTTGTTCGATGTTCCGCTTAGCGAAGTGTGGCGAAAGAGATACTTAATGCTGATGTTTGTTAAGCGCGATTTTGCAGCCAATTACAAGCAAACCATTTTAGGACCACTTTGGTTTTTTATCCAGCCATTACTTACCTCTATTACGTTTTTTTTAATTTTCAATAAAGTTGGCGGTATTAGTACCGGAAAAGTGCCACAAATACTGTTTTACTTAGCAGGACTCAGTTGCTGGAACTATTTTGCAGAAACCATTAATCGTACTTCCACCGTTTTTAAAGACAATGCCAACCTTTTTGGTAAAGTATATTTTCCTCGTCTCATCATACCTCTTTCCATTGTACTCTCCAATTTGTTGCGCTTTGGCATACAGTTTTTCTTGTTTTTAATAGTGCTATTATACTATTGGTGGCAACAACCTTTGGTTATTCAGCCGAATGCTTACATGCTCCTAACGCCCTATTTATTAATGTTGATGGCTGGTTTTGGTATTGGTTTAGGCATGATTATTTCATCGCTCACCACCAAATACCGCGATTTGGTTTTTCTCGTATCGTTTGGTGTGCAGTTGCTCATGTATGCAACGCCGGTTATTTACAGTTTATCGTTACCTACAATACCAACCTCTTATCGTACCGTTTTGTGGTACAATCCGTTGGCACCCATTTTAGAAACCTTTCGCTTTGCCTATTTGGGGCAGGGTATGTTTAGTTGGGCCATGCTGCTATACAGCAGTTGTTGGATGGTTGTATTATTAACGGTGGGCATTTTAATCTTTAACAAAGTAGAAAAGCGGTTTATGGACACCATTTAGGGTGCTCGGAACAAGCTTTGTTTATATTTAACATCCTGTATGGGCAATACCATTATAGAAGTAACCAACCTCAGTAAGCAATACCAACTTGGGCAAATTAATAGCCAAACCCTTAGCCGCGATGTAAACCGTTGGTGGGCGCGCGTTCAGGGCAAGCCCGATCCGTATGCAAGAATTGGTGCCATTAACGACCGTACAAAAAAAGGCAACGATGAGTTTGTATGGGCTTTACAAAACGTCAACTTTAATGTGCAACAAGGCGAAGTGCTTGGCATTATTGGTCGCAATGGTGCCGGAAAAAGCACGCTGCTCAAAATTTTATCTAAGGTTACCAAACCCACCACCGGAACCATTAAAATTGGTGGTAGAATAGCTAGTTTGCTAGAAGTAGGTACGGGCTTTCACCCCGAAATGACCGGGCGCGAAAACGTGTTCATGAACGGGGCTATTTTGGGTATGAACAAATTTGAAATTGAACGAAAATTTGATGAAATAGTGGCCTTTGCCGGCGTAGAAAAATATATTGATACACCCGTAAAACGCTACAGTAGTGGTATGTATGTGCGTTTGGCATTTGCCGTAGCTGCACATTTAGAACCCGACATTTTAATTGTGGATGAAGTGTTGGCCGTGGGCGATGCAGAATTTCAGAAGAAATGTTTGGGTAGAATGAAAGATGTGAGCCTCAACCATGGCCGTACGGTGTTGTTTGTGAGCCACAACATGGCCGCCATCAAATCGTTGTGCGATAAAGTAATGGTGATGGAAAAAGGAACTGTTTTAACCGTAAACGAAACCCAGGCAGCCATTACGCACTACCTCAATTCGCAAAATTTTACGCAAAACACGCAGTTGTTCAATCGCAATCAATACGAAGTAGATGCGGTTATTGCATACAACAATATTGAAATATCACAACAAGACAGAGCCCTTACGGAGTTTGCCAACGATGCTCCTATTCGGGTATCAGTGCAGTACACCATTAAGGAAAAAGTGTTGGGTTTTAGGCTGATTTTTATTTTGCAAGATGCCTACGACAACCTCATTTCTCAAACTTTTTTCGACGAAGAAAACGATATAGGCACCAATTTAGACGCCGGCACTTACGAAACCAGTTTTGTAATTCCGCCCAATTTATTAATTGAAGGTATTTACAAAATCAATATTACCAGCGGTATTCACAACGTAAGAATGTGTTTGCCTAAAGGCGGAATTACTTTAGATATTTTTATTATAGAATCGGGCATTTACAAAAGAAAAAGATTTAAACCCGAAAACAGAGGATTGCTAACCCTGCCCTTGGCAGTAATCAACCAATACCAACATGCTTAAAAAACTCCTTCAAAAACGTTCGTTTGCACAATATCACCAAGATTTGATTGTGGATTTTATTTTTTTCAACAACACAAAAAATGGCTTTTTTTTCGATATAGGCGCTTACGCGGGGGGACGGTTTTCTA
>JAIXOS010000230.1 GCA_027486695.1 Chitinophagaceae bacterium
ACCATTTTAATACAAAACAATTCAGCTAATACAAATGGTCAACTGGTAATTAAACAAAAAATGAACGAGCAATCTACAATGGTTGAGAATACCATTCCGGTAGAATTGAATGCATATGGCACTAAAAGCGTAAATATAGAAGTGAATGATATGAATGAATGCGAAGTAGCATTAGTGCGCGATGAAAATGTAGTAGATTTATTGTATATTAGTGATGGATCTTGGGCTATCAATTATTTTTCTAGCAATACTACCTTGGAGCAATTTGCCATTACCAATAACAAACAACCTTCAACTACACCAAATGATGCTTTTCCAGTTAATAGAAATGTACAAATCAAAGCCATTTCATCCGATTTTGTTTCTGTATACAAAATATTGCAAGGTGGCGGTTTGCCTGTAAACTTAACCGGATATACCCATTTACATTTTGTGGCTTCTGGCGGTCATCAGTTGCGCATTACATTGGTAAAAAAAGGAATTGCTAATTGGAATAATCAATATAGTTACACATTGCCTTTGGCATCTGAAAAAACAAATTACCATATACCACTCAGTAGTTTTGTAAATACTGAAAATAAAGCGGTTTTTGTAGCTAACGATATCACTACCATTGTCTTTAGTATTGAAATTGCAAGTGGTAATAAGGAAATGGTGAATACTTTTTTGGGAAACATTCAGTTTGATAATAATGTTCCTAATATTTTTAATGCTAAAGAACAACCAGTTACTGCTTATCCAAATCCTTCCGTTGGTCAATTGAATGTTCGGTTTGCAGCTGTAGAAAAAGGAATGGTTACGCTTCGCTTGATAGATATTGCTACCGGAAAAACGGTATGTTCTCAAAAAGCAACCACACAAGTAGGTACTAATAATGTGGCATTAGCTGCAGGCGGCAGAGGTTTGGCAGGTACTTATTTGTTAGCAATTGATGATACTAATGGGCAATATCAAAAACAGCTGATAACCATAACAAGTAAATAAAGTGTTTGGAGTATACCAAGCAATGGAAGTTTCAAAATGGGAATTGGTTTCCGTTTTTTATACAGGTACTTCTTTTTTGTATTTCGTAATGTTTTGATAATCATTTGTTAATAGAGGTGCTTACAATTGGCACCTCTATTGATATAATAGGCATGCGTGTAGTTAGGAATTTTTTTGGACGGGAAAAATGGTAGTTTAAACAGATAGAAATATGCTGTTCGCAGACTTTATCGATATAAATATCCAAATAGATTAAATATTGCAGATTGCATAATAAGGGTACTGAAAAAACGTTAAACAATTAATCATTGCTCAAACCTTAATTAAGATGAAAAAGAAGTATATAAAATTTTTATTTTCAATTATCTTGGCTAGTGGTATACTGCTGTTTCAATCCTATGCGCAAAATCCTACGGAACCGGCTCAAAATTTCAATGTTTTTTTGAGAAATGGGGCAAGATTGATTACCAATGAAACCGAGGGACCTGTAGCCTTGGGCGGCGATTTAACCCTTGCCGGCGATTATAGAGTAGCTAATAGCGATGCAGGCACGTTTAAAGTAGGTAGTTTACCCATTGGACTATTGGTTGGAGGAAAAATAGTTTATGAAAGTGGTAATGGTCTAACTGTAAATCAAAGTGCTTATGTGAAAATTGCCAACTGTTCCGGTTCTACAGTTTGGTATCGGGATAATAACAATGCATTCGCCAATATTCAAATTACTAGCGGTGCTTATAATACCACTCCCCGTATCAATATTCAAAAGAATGCAAAAGATTTTTCTGTAAGTGCAAGTGTAAATCCCGTATGCGATAAAGCCTATATTGATTTTGAGAAGGCTTTTGCAACCATGCAAACATACGCTACCAATTTATCCAAGACCACCAACAATGCGGCATTTTACGACCCTAACGAAAAAAAGAAATTCGCAACTATTACCGAAGCCTTAAAGTATACAGGTGGCAATCAACTAAAATTATATGTGCAGGATGGCCTCAATTACATTAACGTAACAGGGGATGAACTGAACAGTTTAACCAATGGTCTAACATATATTGGTAACGAGCCGGACGATAGCCATATTGTTATCTTCAATGTAACCACCCCAAAAGCATTTAAATGGTTGGTAAGCAATCAAGCAGGTATTGGTAATAAGAGCATTTCTTACGTGATGTTTAATTTTCCCAATGCTACATCATTGAATATTGCTGGAAACAGTACGATAGAAGGAACTGTATTTGCTCCTTTTGCCGATATTATCAAAAAGGAGAATCAATCAAATATCGAAGGACAGGTTATCGCCTTGTCCTACGAGCACGCCGGTGGAGAAAACCATTATTATGTTTTCAAAGGTAGTTCCAAAGATTGTGGTGATGGCCAAGTGGCAAATAGCATCAGCTATACTAGTGCTTCTTTTTGCGCAAATGGAATAGCCAAAGTGACGCTTTCTGGCACTTCCGGAGGACAATATACTGCTGTTCCAAGTGGCTTGAGCATCAACGCCGTTTCGGGGGACATTAATTTGACGGATAGCAAGGCGGGATCCTATCAAATTAGTTATACAATTGGTAATGCTACAGCAACTACCAATGTTACAGTAAATGCACTACCAACTGTTGCAGCTATTTCAGGTAACAGTAGCATTTGTAACAATACAACAACGCTGCTTTCTACCACTCCAACGGGAGGTACTTGGTTAAGTGCTAGCACAGGTGTAGCCACCATAAATAGCGGTGGTACAGTAAGTGCCATCAAAACAGGTACGTCTGTAATTACATATAGTTATACAAATGCATTTGGATGTAATACAACGGTGAGTACATTGGTAACTGTTAAATCAACAAGTAGTTCAACTACCACTGCGAGTATATGCAGTGGCGGTAGTTATTTGTTTAATGGGGTAAGTTATACTACCGGTGGTACCTATAGTGCTCGATTAACGAACGCTGTAGGCTGCGATAGCATAGCAACATTGGTGTTGTCTGTTAAATCAACTAGTAGTTCAACTATCACTGCGAGCATATGCAGTGGCGGTAGTTATCTGTTTAATGGGGTAAGTTATACTAATGGTGGTACATATAGTGCTCGATTAACGAATGCCGCAGGCTGCGATAGCATAGCAACATTGGTGTTGTCTGTGAAATCAACTAGTAGTTCAACCACCACTGCGAGTATATGCAGTGGCGGTAGTTATTTGTTTAATGGGGTAAGTTATACCGCCGGTGGCACATATACTGCTCGATTAACGAATGCCGCAGGTTGCGATAGCATAGCAACATTGGTGTTGTCTGTTAAATCAACTAGTAGGTCAACCACCACTGCGAGTATCTGCAATGGCGGTAGTTATTTGTTTAATGGAGTAAGTTATACAGCAGGTGGGACCTATAGTGCTCGATTAACGAATGCTGTAGGTTGCGATAGTATAGCAACATTGGTGTTAACCATAAAATCGTTGCCTGATGCTTCTTTTGCAGTTGCGAATGGACTTACTGTACAGCAATTGGCAAACAACCAATTTGAATTGGTACCAACTGTTCCAAATTACCAATCATACACTTGGCTATTGGGCAAGGAGAATGGTGTTCGTGCAAACACAATAAAAAAGGTATTTTCTAAATCAGGCATATATGATATTGCTTTAATTGCTGAACAAAACGGCTGTATCGACACGACTGTACAAACAATTGTGGTTACCGAACCTAAGGTAGCCGAAGTGAATGTTCCCACCTGCGAATCTGGTTTGGTATCTCAAGTGATCATAAAAAAAGCAACACTACCTTTGTCAAGTACGGATTGGAAAGACGGGTACACAAAAAATGTATCAATTGAAAAATTCGATACTGCTTTAGGTGTTCTGCAGGCAGTTAAATTAATAAGTAATGTGCAGTTGAATACAAGGTTCAAAGTGGAAATTACAGGAAATATGCCTAATGGTATTGCTAAACGGGTTTATTCACAAACAGATGGAACAATGTATTTAGCCGGCGATGGTTTTTCTTTTGGATTACAAGTGCCATCGGTTATTGATACTTTTAATGCTACTAAATATGACGGAGTTACAGATTTTGCAGGCACAAGTGGCAAAGATTTTGGTTGGGAAATAAGTACAAAACGCGACTCTGTAATGCTTTTGGCCTCTTTACAAGATGTGAGCGCCTACATCGGCAATGGTAATTCATTAGTAACCGCTAGTACCAATACCAAAGATTCTTCATTTTTCCCAACGGGCAATGCTCGTTCCGATAAAAGTACCCTTATGGGTGTTGATTTAACAGTGGAATATTACTATTGTCCAAAAACATCCGACTATGTAAGTTCCGGCAATACCGGGGGCGTAGAAAGCAAAAGTTTGGGCGATGCCATCACTCGCCGAGTAGTGAATAAGGCTCGAAACAATGAAAATGGAGCTATCAATTATGCCAATGTGCCAATGTGGAATGTTTCCACTAAACAAAAAACGACAAACGGAATTTTGGGAGGCTTTGAAAAAGGTAATTTGGACATAAGCAGCAGTACCAACTTGGCTAGCTTAATGCCTGCACATTTGAGTGGCTACACAGGCTTGCTTACTTCCCCAACCGATTTAACAGGCATTACCAATGCCAATGAAGTAATATCTATTGATTTTGTATATAATAATAAGGCCAAAGCTGTTGCTTTTGCCACCAAAACAAGCGGTGAAGTATATAGCCACACCAAGCCAATTTGTGATAGGTTAAAGGGTGCATCATTGTTATCCATTCAGGAAATAACCATTCTCGGTACGCCTTTGATCCAGTATACCCTACAATCTGCCAACGGCAATGTGGAATATGCTGTTAGTTTTTCTATTGGCACACAGCAAGGACGAAACAGTTATACCATTCAAAGCAATTGGCTAACAAAAGATTTTGTTGCTGATGAAAACATGTACAATTTTCAACTGTGGGCGGTATCTCCGCAATTAGTTGCTGATATGGCCCAACAAGTATTGGTAAAACTAAAAGGATACGCACCCGTAGAGGTATTGCAGTCGGCCACAAATGGTAAAGTGCCGGCAACCTATATCGAATCCGGAAAAAGAGAAGCCGGAACCTTAACATTGGTCATCAACAACAAAACAAGTAAAACAACAGGTCATTTTATTTTGAATGAAAAAGTAAACGAGTTAGCTACAGTAACTGCTCGTTCCGTTGCTTTCAATATTATTCCTAATGGAAAAACCATAGTTAGCCTGCCGGTGAACGATAGTTATGAAAGCGATATATGGATGTATGTTAATGGTGAAGTAATGGATTTGGTGTATATGGGTGATGGTTCTTGGTCAGTTAATTACGATCAATCAAGTACACGCTTAAACAAGTTTGTTGTAAGTAACAACGCTCATCGAAATTACACAAATGAATTTCCAATATTTAGAAATGTGCAAGTGGAAGCCACAACATCTAATTACGTATCGGTTTATAAATTGCTAAGTGGTGGCGGTGTAGCAAAAGATGTATCGGCCTACAAAACATTGAAGTTTACAGCAGCGGGCGGTAATAAACTACGCATTACTTTGATAAAAAATAGCATCAAAGAATGGAACAAACAATATACCGTTTTGATACCACTCGATGTATATGAAAAACAATATTATATTCCGTTGGAAAAATTTGTTTCTGCAGGAACTGCCAATACAATTGACGCAAGTGATATTACAAGCATTGTATTTAGTATAGAGGTAGCAAGTAACAATACTTATATTAACAATACAATCGCTAATATTGGTTTTACAAAAGATGACGCAGAATTATTGAACAACCTGTCTTCTAAGGAGATGTCTTTATATCCCAATCCTGCTACAACTAGGTTTACGTGCAGTTATTACAGCAGTCAAGAAGAGGTACTAACCCTAAAACTTATTGAATTAGCTACAGGCAGAGTAGCTATAACAAAGACAGTTACAACTGCTAAAGGTAAAAATAAAGTAGATGTTGACGTCAATAACATGGCAGTAGGTAACGGACTTTACATTGTAAGTATGGAAGGCCGCAATACCCAATACAAGCGAAAATCTATTACTATCTTAAAGTGATATTATGATTTTCTAAACACTCAATTGTGACGATTAAATACAATTATAAAAAACTTTTGCTATAAATTTTGCAAAAAAAGGTCACCCTTTTGGGTGATTTTTTAGCTTATTTTAATGTTTTTGTTGAAAAATCGCTGCTTTATTTTGACTTATCCACAAAGTAAACTAGCTTTAAATCCTCATTTTATGTCTTGTAGGCATTAATAACCTTTTCAATTATGAAAAAACTATACAACTTTTTCTTTGGAACGAAAGCGATTTTGGTTGCTTTTTTACTCACTTTTGCAACTGTTGCTTCTGCTCAAACAACATTGAATATTGATCAGGTATTGAGCGATCCATCAAAAACAACGGGGAGCTTGTTTATCGACACCGTTCGATATGCTTTTTCTAGTTTTACTGTACCGAGTGCTACCAATGCAACTGCTACTATAGCATTACCTGCACAAATGGTTCCTTATTCAGTATCTCCTTTTAGTAATTCTGTACAATACGACGAAAGTCAAGTATCGGGTGTTACCTATAATGCATCAAGTAACCAAATTACAATTGTATTCAAAAACCCCTTACCTGCGGGCAGTACCGGCGAACTTCAAATCAAAATGAAGTACATTACGGGTACTACACCTAATGGTTATGCTCCTAATTTGATTGCATCTATTGCAGCCGCCAATGTGGCAAACAGTTTAGGCATTTTGGGCGATCCAAATTTCGATACCACAAGCATCACGGCTATTGCTTCCAACACTGTTACTGTGAGTAAAAATAAAAAAGCTGGAGGCGCAATAAACGATGTCACTATTTATCAACTAAATATTGCCGCAACAACGGGTGCTGGCAGTTTACAGTTAGCTAATCCCGTATTGATTGATACCTTGCCGGTAGATGCTGTTTTTCAATCGGCTACTACTTTTAGCGGATCTAACACCCCTGTATACAATCCATCTGATCGTACCATAACATGGACTTGGCCTTCAGGCACTACCTTTACAAGCTATAGCAGTGCTTGTTATGTTACTGTAAAATATCCTAATACAAGTTTTGCCACTGGCGATAACGTTTGTAATCGTATTCGTTTATTTGGCGATGTTCCATCTTTACCAATAGGCGCCTTTGAAAGCACCTCCTCAGCCGATAGTTATTGTTTTACCATTGCTAATCCTACTGCAAAGGCTAATTGTACGGGTGGTAACATTTCCGCAGCAACAGCAAATTGGATTGGAAATCATATTTTGGCAGGCACCACTTGCAATACTTTTTCTAATGGCTGGAAAAACAATGGCAATACTGAATTGGATGAAGTAAACCTTACTTATACAGTTGATAAAAGTATTGATATGAATACGATTAAAATACGCCCTATAAAAGACGTATTTGACTCTGTTCGTCAGGCAACTATTTTTGTAGAATATGCCACCAATCTCAATCCTTCTTTTACTACGCTTGGTACATTTTATTCTTTAGATATTGCTAGCAATTCAGCTTTGGAAAGTCAAACGCCTTCCTTAGCTACCGGTGAATACATTACCCAAGTACACGTAAGGGTAACCGGAACCTTGCCATTAGGTGCCAAACAAGATTTAAGTTATTGTGGAAACGCTAGAAGGGCTTCACAAGGAGCTAAAGATGGCTCTGCAATTGTGGAAGGCGAGTATGGTGCTCCCATTACAGGAACTTTGATTACCAATAATTCAACTGGTAATTTCGTATACAATGGAACTACTACCGCATACAGCAGTTGTAACGGAGCTTCGGAGTTGATTGCACCACAACCGGCTTTCAAGGATACGAAAAAAGCTATCTTGAATAGTAGCAGCAACTTTAAAGCTAGCGATACGGTAAATTATAAATTTTCTACTTTCCTAGGTGGAAACCTATCCGCAACCAATGTAGTAGTTTCAGATACGCTAGATGCAAGATTGATTTATGTGCCCGGTTCTTCCGAGTTTAAAGCTGGTAGCAGTGCGTTGGCTCCAATAACGCCGGTGGTTAGTACAACGACAGGGGGACAAACAATTCTTACTTACAACTTAGGTACACTTACTGTAAACAAAACGTATATTATCAATTTTGATGCAGTTATTAAGCCAGGAACAGCAGCTGGTACCATTCCCAATCAAATGACTTTAAACAGTGATAATGCCCTATTTAATAACAAAACCAATATACAAGAAGTAACGATTATTTCGGCTGTTGCTTTGAGAGCATTCAAAGGTCAAAGCGGTTGCGATCCAGGTTTTGTATACTATCCTGTAAATGCAGTAGCACAAGAAGGCGGACCAGTAAATTATAAAATTACGGTTAAAAACCTCGGTAATGTAGTAGCGAAAGACCTTGTATTAGTGGATGTTTTTCCTTATATGTCCGATTATAGAGGTTCAGAATGGTATGCAAATTTGGCCGGTCCGGTAACAACCACCGATGCCTCTTCTACCGTTTATTATACCACAGTTAGCAATCCTTGTTATTCTGACTTTACTTCGGCTACCAATCCTGCGGGCTGTAATACACCAAGTTGGTCTACTATACCACCTGTTGATATTACCAAAGTGAAAGCAATTAAAATTGTTCGTGCTGCCAATATCCCTATTTTAGATAGCATAGATATCGTTTGGCCAATGCGTGCACCCGTAGGTGTTCCGCAAGGTTTGTTAATGAACAACTCTATTATCTATCAAGTTAGCCGCGCCGACAATGGTAGTCGTTTATTACCTGCAATTCCTAATTTGGTGGGTATGTATACCAATTGTACACCTGTTTTGGGATCTATAGGTAACTATGCATGGATTGATTCTAATAAAAATGGTCTGAACGATGAAGCTGCGGCTGCGGGTTTGAATGGTGTAAAAGTGTATTTATACAACTTAGGTGCCGATAACGCAATTGGCGGTGGTGATGATGTTCTAGTAGATTCGACTATCACGGCTAATGATTTTAGTGG
>JAIXOS010000413.1 GCA_027486695.1 Chitinophagaceae bacterium
CCAGTGCCATAAATTTTTACTGTGGAGCCCACATTTCCTTTTTGGGGAACAACTCGCTGAATCGTAGGTGCCGTTTGTGCCCCGGCGTTAAGTATTGAAAAAAGGACAAAAAATAAGAGAAACTGTTTTGCTTTCATCTTCAAAGTTATTTCTAGTAAAAATATTTAAGGAAGCATTCATTTTCAATCATTTTCCTGCGAAATATCTAGAAAGCCTTCCCAAATGCTTGTAATACCGATTGCATTGGTTTTAACAAAGGTGTTTTTGAAGAGCTGTTAAGCGAACAACTGCTTATAAATAATGAATCATCAGGCAATAATCAAACAAATATTAGGCGGACAAACCTGTATATGTATAAATGAAATTGGGGGCTTCCCCCGCGGGTTGTGCTATTCGCAGTACTTCGGCAGGCAGCCACGTGGCAACGCCAAAACACGCCTTTGCAGTGTACTTTATCGCCAACGCAAGGTCTATCTGATTATTTATCTATTGTAGTTTTACCCAACAAAAAATCCCTGCTTGTATCATAAAGCAGGGATTTTTTAAATAAAACAAACAAATTCCATTAGGCATGTTCAGCCATATCGGGTATGGCTTCCACCTTATATGCACCGGCATCTAACTTAGCTTTTGTTTCACTAAATGCTTTAAGCGTTTGTTGAATATCTTCATCGGTATGAGCAGCGGTTGGTATCAATCTGTAAATAATATGTCCTTTCGGTATTACCGGATAAACAACAATGGAACAGAAAATGCGGTAGTTTTCTCTAATGTCCATTACCATTGCGGTAGCTTCTTCCACACCACCTTTCATATATACAGGTGTAACGGGCGTATCGGTTTTGCCAATGTCAAAGCCACGTTCTTTTAAACCATTTTGTAGTTTAAGCGCATTTTCCCAAAGTTTGTTTTTGAGTTCCGGTTGGCTTTGCAACAAATCCAAGCGTTTTAAATTACCAATTACGTAAGGCATTGGTAAGCTTTTCGCAAAAATTTGACTGCGGATGTTGTAACGGATATAATCAATGATTACTTTAGGGCCGGCCATAAATGCACCAATACTAGCCATGCTTTTGGCAAAAGTGCTAAAATAAAGGTCAATAGCATCTTGACAGCCTTGTTCCTCACCAGCTCCTGCACCGGTAGCACCCAAAGTGCCAAATCCGTGCGCATCGTCCACCAATAAACGAAACTCGTATTTAGATTTTAAAGCAGCTATTTCTTTTAATTTGCCTTGGTCGCCGGCCATGCCAAACACCCCTTCGGTAATTACCAAAATACCACCGCTTTGTTGTTTTTCTATTAACGCAGTGGCACGTTCCAATTGCTTTTCGCAATCGGCTATGTCGTTGTGTTTAAACACATAACGATGTCCGGGATGCAAGCGCAAGCCGTCAATGATACATGCGTGACTTTCTGCGTCATATACAATTACATCGTGACGGCCACAAAGTGCATCAATCGCACTCATGATACCTTGATAGCCGTAATTCATCAAAATAGCATCTTCTTTTTGCTCAAAAGCAGCCAAGCGTGCCTCTAATGTTTCGTGATAGTTGCTATTGCCGCTCATCATGCGGGCTCCCATTGGCGTAGCTAATCCCCACTCTGCACTTGCTGTGGCATCAATTGCCCTTACATCGGGGTGGTTGGCTAGGCCTAAATAATTATTCAGGCTCCAAACAATCATTTCCTTGCCTCTAAATTGCATTCTGCTACCAATAGGGCCATCCAACTTAGGAAAAGCAAAATAGCCGTGGGCTCTTTCTCTGTGCTGACCAATAGGGCCATAATTTTTTACCAGTCTGTCAAAAATGTCTGCCATGTACAAAAGGTTTAAGCAAATGTTTCGCCTATTGGTTGTTTATTGAAGCAACCAAATAAGTATTGTTTTTGGGTTTAAGAATTATTAAAGCTATAGTGAGTAAAAACAAGTAAGTTGAATACATGAATTTATTACTATATTTTTAAAATTTTAGCAAAAGTAAGGTTTTATGTGCGTAGGTGTAACTGACGGTTCGCAGCATTATTGGTTATTTGGGCTATATAGTAGGCTGTAATGCGCTATACAGTATCTTTAGCACATCAAAACAAGGATTATGCATCGTTATTTTTCCGTACCCAAACAGTTAGTACTATCATTTTTTTTGTTGGCGGCTGTCGTGCAAATGCCCAATGTGTCCAATGCGCAAAATATGCCCAAGCCCCGTGTTACAGCAAACAATCTTAAAAGTAGCAGTACAAAAGCCACAGTTACACCCGCTAAACCTCGGTTGGTAGTGGGAATTGTGGTGGATCAAATGCGTTGGGATTATTTGTATCGATTTGCCAATCGGTATGGTAGCGGTGGCTTTAATCGGTTACTCAACGAAGGGTTCAGTTGTCAAAATGCTTTTATTCCCTACACGCCAACAGTTACAGCCGCAGGCCACACTTGTGTGTATACAGGCAGTGTGCCTGCTATTCACGGCATTGTGGGTAACAATTGGTGGAACAAATTGACCCAAAAAAATGCTTACTGTAGTGAAGACGCAAGCGTAAGTGGGGTAGGAAGCAACAACCAAAATGGGAAAATGAGCCCCAAAAACATGCTTGCAACTACTATTGGTGATGAACTCAGGTTGGCGACCAATTTTTCGAGTAAAGTAATTGGCATTGCCATTAAAGATCGTGGGGCAATTTTGCCGGCAGGGCATAGTGCCAATGCAGCTTATTGGTACGATAATAGTACCGGTAAGTGGATTACCTCCACCTATTACATGAATGCGCTCCCTAGTTGGGTAGCTAGCTTTAATGACCGCAATTTAGTAGACAGTTTCTACAAACTCAATTGGTCAACTTTATACCCTATCAATACATATACCCAAAGCACTGCCGACGAAAAAGCATACGAAAGCAAGCCTTTTGGAAACGAGCAAACCCGTTTTCCTTATAATTTTCAAAATTATGTGGGGAAAAATTGGGCAGCTATTAATACCACCCCCTACGGAAATACCTTCACACTTGCTTTGGCAAAAGAAGCTATCCGAAACGAACAGTTAGGTAAAAATACGGCCACCGATATGCTGTGTGTTAGCCTGTCCTCAACCGATTATGTAGGACACAGTTTTGGGCCAAATTCAATAGAATTGGAAGATACCTATTTGCGTTTAGATGCCGATTTGGCGGCATTTTTTTCCTACCTAGATAAAGAAGTGGGACAAAATGCCTACACCATTTTTTTGACAGCCGATCATGGAGTGGCTCATGTGCCGGGCTTTATGAAAGAGCACCAACTGCCCGGAGGACTGGCAGATGATGGCGCATGGCAAAAGCAAATGAATAGCCAATTAAAAAACTTGTTTGGAATAAACAAAGCCATAGTGAGTATGCACAATTATCAAGTGCATTTAAATATGGCTCAAATAGATAGCGCAAAAGTGGAAGCAGTAGTAGTAAAAAAATGGATAATGGGCTTTTTGGAAAAGCAGGAAGCAGTTGCACAAGTAATGGATATAAAAGAAATAGGGAATGCCGTGTTGCCAACCAAATTAAAAGAAATGTTAAGCAATGGATACTTCCCTAGTAGATGCGGTGATATACAAATTATTTTAAAACCGGGGTATATCGACGGTGGCAATACCGGCACTACGCATGGTGTTTGGGCACCCTACGATGCACACATACCCATGTTGTTTGCTGGAAATGGTATTAAACAAGGCAAAACCCATTCCGAAACCTACATGACCGATATTGCTGCTACTATTGCTGCATTGCTAAATATCCAAATGCCAAGCGGTTGTATAGGAAAAGTAATTAATGAAGTTTTAAAGTAAAAAAGTAAAGCAGGATTGATATTGAAATTTATTATGTATAGTAAATTGAAAATTAAAATATTATACTTAATAAATTAGCTTACTTTATATAAAATAAATTTTTGTAAAGTATTTGCAAAGTATTTACATATCTTTGTAAACGGTTGTTTTGTCATTTTAGTATGTGCCGAGCCAACTTTTTTCCAATATCCTATCAATTAGGTTGCAAAAAACCAAAACTAACGTAGATAAAACCTTTTGAAAGTTTTAAAAGCTTATGAGGGCTTATTAAATACGTATGTACCCATGAAACAGTTATTATTTTTATCCGCAACAATTTTTTTTATACACAGTTTGGCTACTGCCCAAACTAAACAATTTGATGTGGTGAAGAAAAATAATGCATCTAGGTATTACAAAGATTTGGTTGTAAATCCGGAAGATTTTGCCGAAGTTGATGCTTGGGCAGAACAATACATTCCTCGAAACACGGTTTATACCTACAACGAAGCAGTTAAAACAAGGGCATTTTTAGAAGAAAAAGTAAAGCAAGAACCTAATTCAATAGGGTTGCGTTGGGCTTTGTTACGTTTTTATGTGAGTGCTTCTAACTTTTTAGGAGGTAGTAATGTAAAAGCGATGGAACAAGCTCGTCAGATTTATGGCGAAAGCAACTATATTGGTTGTTTAGCATTTGAGTACATCTATGCCCGAATGAATAAAATGGATAAAGCGGAGTTGTGGTACAAAAAATCTTTATACTTGGCCCGCCTCCAAAAAGAAGCAGAATGGAAAGAGTACACGTACAAAAAGCAAGTTAATGAAAGCGTTAAAGTTAGCGGAGCGTTCAATAATTGGCAAAAAAGCAATTTGTATGAAAATAACGATGGTTCATACTCCCGCAAAGTATTGGTGAGTAAACATGCGCCATCAAATGCAGTTAAGTTTGTTGTGGATGAACGCCGTATGGTGGTTAAAAATGATAATCAGAAATTATAAACACTTGGCTGCGTAAAAAGTGTTTTCAGTAAAGTAATTTGCTGTTATAGTTTTAAAAAATACCTATTCAACTAGTTTCGAATAATACTAAATGCCAAGGCCCTTTCCAAAAGGGCTTTTTTGTTGTACCTAGTTTTTGGTAAATAGCTTTTTTTAACGAGTTGTTGGTTCAGCGTACTTCCCTATGTTGAATGGTGCCAACGCCTATGTCGCCTAATAGGTAGCACCGGCCCTTGGCTCATACCGTTTTTTCTGGCTACCATGTAGCCATTTTGGTTAAATACACGTAAATAATGCTGACGGAGGGGGTATAAAGTTGTGGAACAATGTCAATTTGCGTGTGGCTTTGGCTACAGCACGTTATCTTTGTTATATGCATTATGTATCTGTAGAAGGATTAACCAAGAGCTATGGTGTAAATCCGCTGTTTAAAAATATATCTTTTAATATCAACGAGGGCGATAAAATTGCTTTAATTGCACGCAATGGAGTTGGAAAATCCACCCTACTGCGTATTTTGGCCGGAGCCGAAACCCCCGATAGCGGCAAGTTTAGAATTCATAAAGATGTAACCGTGGCTTTGTTTGAGCAGGACCCTAAGTTTGATGAAAGCAAAACGGTTTTAGAAAACATATTTAATAGCAACAATCCAATAATGGCTGCTATTAGTAAGTACGAAGCAGCTGTAGATGCGGAAGATAGCGATGCTATTTCGGAGGCTATTAATTTGATGGATGATTTGAATGCTTGGGATTACGAAACCAAAGTAACCCAAATTTTGAGCAAACTCAATGTACACCATTTGCAAAATGCCGTCAGTAGCCTTAGCGGCGGTCAACGCAAACGGGTAGCATTGGCCAAAACCCTCATTGATATTGGCTTTGAACACCAACATACATTGCTGATGATGGATGAGCCAACCAACCACTTGGACGTAGAAATGATTGAGTGGCTCGAAAATTATTTGAATCAAGAAAGTGTTACGTTGCTGTTGGTTACCCACGATCGGTATTTTTTAGATGCGGTGAGCAGTGAAATTTGGGAACTTGAGCGCGAAAACATGTATGTATATAGGGGTGATTACGAAAACTATGTGGCCAAAAAAGCCGCCCGCATTGAAAGCGAATTGAGTAGCATAGATAAAGCAAAAAATGAATATCGGAAAGAATTGGAATGGATGCGCAAACAACCAAAAGCACGCACCACCAAAAGCAAAAGCCGACAAGATAATTTTTATGAAGTAGAAGCCCGTGCCAAACAAAAAATTGAAGACGCTCAGCTAGAACTGCAAATGAAAATGAGTCGTTTGGGTGGCAAAATTGTAGAAATGAAAAAAGTATACAAAAGCTACGGCGATTTACCCATTTTAAAAGGGTTTGATTACAGCTTCAGTAAGGGCGAAAGGGTAGGTATTGTGGGTAAAAATGGGGTTGGTAAAAGCACTTTTTTAAACATTTTACAACAAATAGAACATGCCGATAGTGGCAAAATCAATATTGGCGATACCATTGTATTTGGTAACTTCTCGCAGCAAGGATTGGTAGTAAAAGAAAATATGCGGGTAATTGAATACGTAAAAACCTTTGCTGAAAACTTCCCTTTAGCCGACGGTAGTAGTTTGAGTGCAGCCCAATTTTTAGAACTATTTTTATTTTCGCCCGATAAGCAATACACTTATTTGCAATCGTTGAGCGGTGGCGAAAAAAAACGACTGCAATTGCTGACTATTTTATTCAAGAATCCCAACTTTTTAATTCTAGACGAGCCTACCAACGACCTCGACTTACCCACTTTAGCGGTACTCGAAAACTTTTTAAGCAATTACCAAGGTTGTGTACTGATTGTAAGTCACGACCGATATTTTATGGATAGACTCGTGGATCACCTTTTTGTATTTGAAGGTAATGGCGAAGTGCGCGATTTTCCGGGTAACTATACCCAATACCGCCTTTGGTTAAAGGACAACGAACGAAAAGAAAATAAATGGCAAGCACTAGATAAAGCCAAAAGCAGCGGTCAATCGATGGAGGCAATTGTGGCAGCCGACAATGCATCTGTCAAAACTGCCTCAGCCATGCCACCCACTACACCACCGCCTGCCAAACGCAAACCAAGCTTTAAAGAAAAAACTGAGTTTGAAAATTTGGAAAAAGCCATCAAAACTTTGGAAAGTGAAAAAGAGCAGCTTGCCACACAAATGAGTAGCGGCACGTTGGCTTTCGACCAAATAGCTACCATTAGCAACCGCTTGTTGGAAATTACCAACCTGCTAGAAGAAAAAGAGTTGCGTTGGCTAGAACTCAGTGAGTTGATGTAATTATAGATGGAAGTTTAAGGTTAATTAAGCAATGTAGGGTGTGAGCCAGGGGCAATTGCTTCTAGTAAGCTGTATGGGCGTTGGCACCATTCATCTACAAATCTATTGGCAGCAATTGACCTTTCGAAAAATTTGGGTTCTGCAATTGGTCGCTGTTGGTTTTTTGAACAGAAAGTTTTTTTGTGCGCAAAATTCATTCAAGCGGTAAAAATTGACAATAAAAATAGTTCATTTAAAATAATAAAAAATACACATTTATGCAATTATTAGGTGTGGGTTCTCGTGTTAAACATCCTACTTACAACGATGGCGTGGTGATTCGTTTACACAAACGCGTGTACGAAATTTGCTTCATGGAATTTGGTATTAAAACTGTTAGCAAAGATTTTTTGCTCGAGATAATTGAGTTGGTAGAACCAGAGTACAATGTGAGTTTTAGTGAGGCCGAAGACGCCCTCATCAAAATTTTGCGGGAATGGAGCGATGTTAGCGAAGTGGTGCCTTTGGGCGAAAAATGGAAAAATGGTATCATGGTTCTAAAGCCGGGCGATACCTCTTTAAAAGAAAAAGAAATTCCTATTGAAGTGTTTTTTCACAAAATTGTAATGCTCCGCGATCGCTTAAGGGTAATGGAACAGCGCATCAATGCACACACCATCCTCACCGATGAAGATAAAATCAACTTGCAACAATATATTACCCGTATTTATGGATCATTAACCACTTTTAACGTACTCTTCAAAATAAAATCAGACTATTTTGAAGGAGAAAAAAGCAATTAAGTCTTTCGCTTTTGCATTTTCTTTTGGGTTGAAGACACACGCTTTTGTTCATACTTTTGGGTATCTAGTGCCGTTTTGTAAAGTACCATTTCCGAAATTAAATCGGTAGGCAAGGGAGCCGTTAAAGGAAATTGAACCGAGCCTTTTGCATGTTTATAGGACTGTAATTGTGGTGCAAAATGGGCTATCGTTTTTGCTCCGGGATAAAATCCAATGTGGTGTTGATAGCCGGCAAAGTGTACCAAATTGCCATATAAGGTAAATGTGGGCATTTGATAGCTGATTGTTTCTTTGGCAGTAGGCACAAGTGTTTGTACCAATTGCCGAAAGGCCTGCAAGGTTGCTTGCGTAGTTGTTGGGAACGTGGCAATGTAGGCGTCAATGTTGTCAAAATGTGGCCTCATCCGGTATTTATTTAAATGCAGCTACTGCCATTTTTATAGCTATAATGAGCAATGCAATTAAAAACATGAATACCGAAATGCGGTTCATCCCGTGCATGTATTTCACCCATGCGGTGTTTGGTGCATTGGGGTCTTTTTTTTTCAAGTATAAATATTCGGCTAGTTGTTTTAAAATGCTGCCCATAATTTGTTTTTTGAATTAACAATAAAAAGGCTGTTTGGTTGTAGGTGCAAAGGTGCATTTAAAAACCATTGTAATCAGCACAGAAATAAAAAAAGAACTGCTTGGTATGGAAAATTTTCCTACTTGCATCTACTTATATAAATAGCGTTGCATTGATCAAATCCGCATCATACAATCAAATGACCGATTCTGAATTGCTGTCGCAATTTCATGCCGATGGCAATAACGAATGGTTAGGCATCTTATTGCAGCGGTATACACTATTGTTGTTGGGTACTTGCATGAAATATTTAAAAAATGAAGAAGCAGCTAAAGACGCAGTACAACAAATTTTTTTGAAAGCCATAACAGAATTGCAAAAATATCCTGTAACGTATTTTAAGAGTTGGTTATACATGGTAGCTAAAAATCATTGTTTAATGCAACTGCGTAATGCCTTTACAATGGTTGAAGTAGGCGATGAACACACAATTGCTGCTGATGATAACAGCCTTGCCGAATTGGCCAATAAAGATGCCGCACTCAATAGTTTGGAAGCAGCTCTCGGCGATTTACAAGTGGAACAGAAAACCTGTATAACTTTGTTTTATTTACAAAAGAAAAGTTATGCCGATATTGCTACGGCTACCGGCTTTTCGCTTTTGCAAGTAAAAAGTTATATCCAAAATGGTAAGCGCAACCTGAAAATATTGGTGGAGAAAAAAATGAACAACCAGCAATGAGTAAGCCCAACAACATATTACCCAACGAGGGCTTCAACAACAACGAGTTGCTGAAGTATGTAACCAATACCCTAACCGATACTGAGCGCGTTACTATTGATGCCCAAATAGCTGAAGATGCTTTTGCGCAAGATGCGGTACAAGGCTTGCAAGCTTTTGCCAATACACCCGGCATAGCCAATCATGTGGCCGAACTAAATAAACACTTAGTTAAACAAACGCGCGCTAATAAAAGCAGGAAATCAAGACGCCAATTGCCATCTAACCTTTGGATAATCATAGGTATTAGCATTGTATTGTTGCTTGCGGTCTTGGGCTATGGTATTATTTATTTGTTGCAACACAAATAACGCAATCTTGTGTTACAATCTATCTACATCGGGGCAAAATAAATGGGGCATGTTGCGGATATTGGTTGCACAATTCTGTTGCGTCAGCCATTTCAAAGTCGGCAAAATCAAAGCCCGGAGCTACAGTACAACCTACAAAACTAAAAGCTGCATTAGGTGCCGGTTCGCTAGCAAACCAAGCTCCTGCGGGTACTACTGCCGTATACATATGTTCTGTTGATACACCATTGCCTAAATGCAAGGTGTGCAATTGTCCGTCGGAGTGCAAAATGTGTAATAATAAGGTTCCGCCCGCATAAAAATGCCAAACCTCATCGCTTTTGATGCGATGAAATGCAGAAAAATCGCCTTTTGTAATAAAAAGTAAATGGCTGTACAAATATTTCTTTCTCCACCAAAATGTGGGGGGAGCGCGTTGGACGATAATGCTAGGTTGCTTCTGTAAAACTCCTTGTAATACCCTCCTTCAGGATGAGGGGTTAATGCATATTGTGCTATCAGTTGTTCGGCTGTGGGTATTGTCATATAGTAAAATTAAGATTGGGGAATATCGGTGGTATTGAACCAAACAGGGGTATCGTTATTGGTTTGTCCATTATAGTTAATGCACAATTCTTCGCCTACTGCAATGTCTTTTACCGTAGCAATAGTCATAGTGGCCGTTTCGTAGTCCATATCATAATCGCAGTTGGCAGTATAGCTATGGTTGTAAAGGCTAATGTATCCCAACCCTAACGCAGCAAGTGTGTGGTCGTCTCCCCATTCAAAAATATAATTGTATAGCAAAGTGGCCTCTACATGTTGTCGTTCGGTACGATTAAAAACCAATACCGGCGATATTTCGATGATGGTATTGGCCGGAATGCGTTTGGTAGCAAATACCCCATTGCCTCCAAGTGGCGACGGGGCGATGGTGATGGAGGGTACAATCATAACACAAAAATAAGTAAGCCAATACCAAATTGCTTCAATTTACAAAGCAGGCCATACAGCTTGCCAACGATAATTTGCATGTAAGGCACAAAATAGTTACGATATGTGAAACAAAAGCAGGATAAAAAATTGCCTTTCCCTTTATTTCAAATATTTTTGCCAGCCTAAATACCAAAATATACCCTAATGTACACCATCAATATTCAATTCGAAGAAAAAGGTCTTGAACCAATTAGTTTACAAAACATAGCTCCAGGCGATAGTTTATTGGAGATACTTTTGGATAATGAAATAGAGCTACACCACAATTGTGGCGGCGTATGTGCTTGCAGTACTTGCCATTTATATGTACAAGGGGGCGAAGAAAACTTGGCAGAACTGACCGATAGGGAAGAGGATTTTATAGATCGCGCAGTAAATCCGCGTATCAATAGTCGTTTGGGTTGCCAATGTGTATTGCAAGACGGTGAGGGTGTAATCAGTGTATTGCTACCCGATCAAACCCAGTTTTTAGGAGAATAGTCTTTTTATTTTTATTAATATAATATCTTGAACAACATATGGCACATTTTGAACCACCCATTCATTGGAACGATTACGAAGACATAGCAATGAAATTGTACGAACGCTTTGGCGACGATTTTAATGAAGGTAAAATCTATCGAATACGCTTTACCGAATTATTGGAGTGGGTATTAGAGATTCCCAATTTTTCAGGCACTCGCGAACAGTGTAACGAAGGGCATTTGGAAATGATTCAAAGCACATGGGTGTATGAGTGGCGCGATGCGCAGAAATAACTGATTACCCAAATTCTTAACCATACAAAAGCCGCTAATTCCAACCGATTTAGCGGCTTTTATATATATTATGCCTTACATAGGCTATATTGCAGTATAAATTTGTTTGTGAAGTCAATAATCGCCTTTATTAAACTTGTACGGTGGCCTAACTTGGTATTTGTGGCATTGACGCAAATTTTATTTCATTATTGCATTGTTTGGCCGGTATTTAAAGCAAGCAATGCTGTTCCCCTCATTCATGGACAAACTTTTTGGTTTGTAACAGTAGCCTATATTTTAATTGCTGCCGCCGGTTACGTTATCAACGATTATTTTGATTTAAATATTGATCAGGTCAATAAGCCCGATAAAGTAATTGTAGCTCGTGTTATCAGTAGGCGTTGGGTAATCTTATGGCACATATTACTAAGTGCAGTGGCTGTGGGTATGTGTGTTTGGGTAGATGTGGTTAGCCAGCTACGCATTGTTTCAGTTGGTGCGTTAATGATGGTGGCATTGCTTTTTTTGTATTATAAAAAAAAAAAAAAAAAAAAA